>JBFLZA010000241.1:0-12113 GCA_040756535.1 Cyanobacteriota bacterium | reverse complement strand
GGAGAGCTTACTGATTAGCTGGCGAAGATGCTGTTGAGCTGCCTGATTTCCTATAGAGTTTGCCGCTTGCCCCCTCAGCCGTAATTGAGCGGGTTGCTGATTATCAACAGCTAGCTTGGTCGAAGGGTCAACAGGACGCGGTGAGCCGTCTTTTTCCAAACGTTGCCTTACCTGGCTGTTCTCATCTTTCACTCCACTATTGCTGACAGAATCAGCTTCATCCCTTTGGAACAAGGAATAAGGAAAAAGGGAAAAGGAAGAGTTCCTTTCCCCCTGCCTGTACATTTCATTACCTAAAAAGTCAAGAGGTTCATTTAGGTGTTGTAAGGGTGAAGACCTAACCCAAGGAACTCCTCTACTCGTTTGCCAAGGGACTGCTGCGTATTGGGTGATTAATTCGGAGGGCGTGTAAGTGCCAATCCATTCTAGAATTTCGCCCTGTGAGCTTCGCACGGGTCTTTTTTGCCCGATGAACCAACGGTAAGTTCCGTCAGCTCCCTGAATGCGGCATTCAATTGTGTTGTTAGCCAGGGTGTCGGACACTGCCTCGCCGTTGCTGGTGATGCTGACAGCAAAACTCTGGCGTAAGCGATCGCGATCATCGGGATGGATTGCCTTCAAAAATGCCCAGTCCAGCGATTCTACTGCTGTCAGCCCCGTATATTCGTACCAGCGCGAGTTAAGATTAGTAACTGACCCATTGGCTTGTGCCAGCCAAACGATTTGAGGTAAGGTTTCCAGAAGACAGCAAATTCTGGCTTGGCTTGCTTCTAAGCGTTGCTGTAGGCTCTGCGAATTGTGTAAAGTGTCACTCTCGCTATCAGGGGTTGGTAAATTTGGATTATAGGATATATCCATATATGGATGATTTTAAACAGTGTTAGCTTCACAATGATAAGGAGCAAGTTTTTTGCCACAAAGGCTTTAACAGCTAATGGTAAAGGTAGCTTGAAACCGGGCAGTGTTATTCAGACTTTATCGGATGTACTGAAATCCCTACCCCTACCAACGGGTGGACATCACTCGACACTTTACCAAAACTTCCTAAACTCCTCTGTAAGAGCTAAATTCCAAACCCTGGACGTTAAAGATGAGTAAAATTCGTGTTGCTCTCATTGAAGACCATGACCTAACGAGAGTCGGGATAAGAACCGCGCTACAGCAGCGTAGCGAAATTGAATTTGTGGGTGAGGCTGCCAATGCTGCCGAAGGTTTGAAGTTACTGGATACATCCAAACCGGATATCGGCATTGTTGACATTGGTCTCCCCGATATGGACGGAATTGAATTGACAAGGCGCTTCAAAGAAGCTCAAGTGGCAGAGGAGGAAAAACCGACCAAAATTCTGGTGCTGACTTTACAGGATAATGAAGACGCTGTATTGGCCGCGTTTGCTGCAGGTGCAGACTCTTACTGCATGAAAAATATCAGCTTTGATAATTTGCTAGAAGCGATCCAGGTTACCAATGAAGGTAACGCTTGGATTGACCCAGCGATCGCTAAAATTGTGCTGAATAAAACTCGGACACTAGATGGAAGCACTGAGGCGGCGGCAATATCAAAAACCGTGACGATCTCTGCGGCTGAACCCGAGTACAGTCAGCTAATCGAAGCTTACCCTCTGACAGAGCGGGAATTGGAAGTCTTGCAGCTAATTGTTGAAGGGTGCAGCAATGCCGCGATCGCGGAAAAGCTTTATATTACTGTAGGCACCGTCAAAACCCATGTCCGGAATATTTTAAATAAACTGTGTGCTGATGACCGTACCCAAGCGGCTGTCCGCGCTCTCCGTTCTGGCTTGGTGGGTTAAACGATCTCGTTAAAAGTCAGACAATTTCTCAATGCGCGATTAGCTGGGTGAATCATTTGTTTCCCAGCAGTTGCGATTCAACTTTTTACTAATCCACAGCCAGCGGTAATCTGTACTGCTGGCTTGTCTTAAGCGAATCTTCATCGCAATTGCATCTCCATCTGTGGAGTGTAGTTTCAGAAGATATAATCTATGCAGCTTGAAGGCGCATCAGCTCATCACTTTTTGAGACTAAAAGTGGCTGCCTGATCTAGGATAGTTGCGGATGAATCTATTCTGATGCGGTATAAGACTTCACTCACACGACAGGGTACGGTATCAACGGTAATGATCGCGGTTGAGAAGGTACTTTTAGTGATAATGGTTCATCAACAGCAAGCACTACTATGTTAGACACCGGGGGCATCTCTAGTGAGAAAAAGGCTTGGAGAATTTTGTCGCTGTGATTGGTAGAGTTGAAACTGCCTCCTTTCCAACCAATCGGATGATCCTCAAGCTGTCGTCTCTAACTAACCTGGAACCGGAGCAAGCACATGAGTCAGGCAGATCAAAGCAAACTCAAATTGATGGTGGTGGACGACGAGCCTGACAACCTAGATTTACTATATAGAACCTTCAGACGGGATTTTCAGGTTTTTAAAGCCGATGGCGCTGTAAGTGCTCTCAAAGTTCTGAAAATCGAGGGGGAGATGGCTGTGATTATTTCTGATCAGCGGATGCCTCTCATGAACGGTACAGAATTTTTGAGCAAAACGGTTGAACAATTTCCCGAAACCATTCGCATCCTGTTAACGGGCTACACTGATGTTGAAGATTTAGTGGAAGCCATCAACTCTGGCAAGGTGTTTAAGTACATCACTAAGCCATGGAACCCCGAACACCTCAAAGCGATCGTTCAACAAGCGGCTGATACCTATCGAGTCCTCAAAAAGAGAACGAACGAACTTCGCCGCGCCTTACGACGAGAAGAACTCTTCAATGAAGTAACAACGGCGATTCGAGAGTCGTTGGACTATAGCAGTATGCTACAAACGATTGTTAAGACAATCGGGCACAAGTTTGAGGCAACAAGTGGTATACTGCAACCCGTAGACGGTGAGCAACTTATCCCAGACGCTTTTTCTTACCAACTTGACCCGGAAGCCGCACCTCCTAGTCTTCCCAATGAGGAAACTATTCTTCAAGATGTTGCAACAAGTCATGAGCTACAAATTATTCACGACAAACATCTACTAGTTCCTCTCATTTACAAACAACAACTCATGGCAGTTCTGTCTCTTTATAAACAAGGGAGTAAGTGTCCTTGGACACCGGAAGATGTGCAGTTGATTAAAGAGGTAGGAGAGCAAGCCGCTTTAGCCATTTCTCAGGCAAAACTCTATCAACGCACGCAACTCCAGGCAGAGCAGATGCGTGCTGAGTTAGAGGTAGCGCGTCAGATCCAGAACAACCTACTGCGCCAAAGTTGGCCAGATGTTAAAGAGGTTAGGGTACAAGCTCACTGCTACCCAGCCAGAGAAGTGGGGGGCGATTTTTTTGAAGTCTATGTTCATCCCCAAGGAGATGTCTGGTTGGCAGTCGGTGATGTTTCTGGTAAGGGCGTCCCTGCTGCCTTGTTTATGGCAAGTGCGATTTCGATCTTGCGTCGGGAACTCGCTCAAGAAGCCTCACCAGAACCGGAAGTGGTGATGCGAAATCTTAACAGCATCATGTCAGATGACCTCTTCAGCACCAACTGTTTCATCACGATGGCGCTGGCTCGTTATACTCCGGCAACACGGCAACTGGTCTACGCCAATGCCGGTCACATCTATCCTCTAGTCTGGTCTCACCGCTTAGTCGAGCAACAGCGAGCAGCCCCTGATAACAACTTGACAGTAGAGCCAAATTACCTGAAGGTTCGTGGCATACCCTTAGGGATATTAGCTGTTTGGAAGGCAAAAGCCGGGATCTTAACGTTAAATCCGGGTGAAATCTTCTTGTTGACCAGTGATGGTGTTACAGAAGCAACAGTGACAACGGCGATAGGCAATAACAACGGCTGGAAAAACGATGAGCCACAGACTAGTCCTATGCTTAGAACATCAGGTCTTTGGCAACTCCTACTTCAGGAACCCGCTCCCTTTGACCTAACCCATCTAATCGCTCGCCTGCGATCATGCACTAACAATGTTCAGGAAGATGACCAAACTATACTCTCTCTGGAGGTTCTGTAGTTAATGAAAACGGAGCTACATGTACCGAGTGACTTGAAGTTTTTGAACATTGTTGAAAGCTGGTTGCTAGGAACCCTGGAAGTGGAACTGGGTGATTCTGTCGATTGGCCACGTCAATCGAGTCGGTTGCGATTAGCGTTAGTGGAAGCTTACTCAAATGTCGTGCGTCATGCTCATAAAAATCAGCCCAATTTACCGGTTTTGATTCGCTTAGAACTCAAGGAGCGGGATATTATTTTGGAAATTTGGGATCATGGGAAGGGGTTTGACCTCTCCACTTATCTGCCGCCTAATCCGGATGATAAACAAGAAAGTGGCTATGGTTGGCTGATTATGAACCGACTTATGGATCGGGTAGAGTATCGCTTACAGGTCAATGGTCAGAATTGTCTGAAGTTGGAAGCTAGTTTGCCCAAATCTGAAGAATCACAGAGCTAAAGCGGTTAAGGTAGCGATTCCTGGATTGGTTGTGTCATCTATAACTATTAGTTCGTACCTTGGAACGAGTGGCGGCTTGAACCGGTTAAAGGTTTGAAGGTTGCAACCTTCAAACTTTCAACTTACCAACTTAGGCTGCGCCTCACTGCTTGGGAATTTGCGCTCCGCCGCAAGGCGGCAGCGCTTCGCTATCGCTTTTGGCTGTTGAGTAGTTGATGCTCATTCGTCAGTTACGACGGAGTCCCAAAAGTTCTTGAGGAGAGCCTAACAGCTTGATTTTGGCGTAAAGAAATTCTCTTTCTGAATTGAGAATAAATATCCAGGTAACATTAACGCCGAACAAGGGGGTTTGGACTTTGCCAGTCACCTGAAACTGAGTTTGTCCATCCTCTAGAAATTCGACAATTCCTTGGCGGGGCAATAGCTGCATTCCCTTGGCTTCAGCTTCTAGGTAGGTTGCGATCGCTTCAGATCCCTCTATGGGTTGTTCAAAGGGTGGATGCATCGCGCCCATGTCAGCAAAAAGAGCCGCTGTTGCCTGATAGTCGCCAGCGTTCAGGGTTTGAAAATAACGCAGCACGACGGGTTCACTAATTCCTTCTATCGTTATATCAACAGCAGATGTCGGCTGGTTAGTTGGGCTTGGCTCTTGAGCTATTGTCATCAGATCGTAACTTCCTCTCGTCATCTCATTAGTTTTAAGTGAAAAGGCAGGTATGATACCTGCCCTCTTAGATGGATATTGCAGAACCTTTGCGGCGCGTTTTTCTTGCTGTATTGAGGATATAAATCGTTCATCCAAAATCCTTGCATCGCAAATCCAAAGTTAATGGGTCTCCTTGATTTCAAAATGATACGTTTTGTTAAAAAATGCAAACAAATTTTATCGATGATGCGACCTAGAAATTACTATTAATAGTTTGGGTTATTTGTGATCAATGTCACTGCCAGAGAAAATACCTGTCAACAGCTCTCAGGTAAAGCAGAAAGCGCGATCGCTAGGTTTTCATTTATGTGGGATTGCGGCTGTAAAGGATGCAGACTCTCTAGCACAGCAGCGCCTCAAGGCTTGGTTGGCACTGGGATATCAAGCAGATATGGCTTGGATGGAAAATCCCAAACGCTTTGACATCCACACCTGTATGCCAGAGGTGCAGTCAGTTATTTGTGTAGCCTTGAACTACTACACCCCTCACCAACGTCCGCAAGACTCTCAATATGCCAAAATCTCCCGTTATGGATGGGGGAGAGACTACCATAAGGTAATGCATAAAAGGTTGAAGGCATTGAATAACTGGCTTGGTGAGCAAGGGGAAGAAATTCAAGCGCGTTACTATGCTGATACAGGCCCGGTTCAGGATAAAGCCTGGGCTGAGCGAGCGGGAATTGGTTGGATTGCCAAGAATGGTAATGTGATTACACGGGAGTATGGCAGTTGGGTATTTTTAGGGGAAGTCTTGACTAACCTGGCATTAACTCCAGACACTCCTCATACGCAGCACTGCGGTACCTGCACCCGTTGTCTAGAGGCTTGTCCCACTGGTGCGATCGCAAAACCGTTTGTCGTTGATGCCAATCGCTGTATTGCTTACCATACAATAGAAAATAGGGCTAAAGAATTGCCGGAATTTATTGCAAACCATTTAGAAGGTTGGGTTGCCGGTTGTGACATCTGCCAAGACGTTTGCCCTTGGAATCAGCGCTTTGCTCAGCCTACTGATGTAGCTGAATTTCAACCCTACTCCGAGAATGTAGCTCCCACCTTGACGGAATTAGCAACGATCTCAGATGAGGAATGGAATCGGCGTTTCCCAGCGTCGGCACTGCGACGGATTAAGCCAGAGATGTTGCGAAGAAATGCCCGTGTTAATATTGAGTCCGCTCAAGCATCTAATGAATGATTGCCTAGAAAAAAATAGGGCATCTGCGTTGAGGATGAGGCAAGGAAGTCATCAAAAAGAGCGGATGAGCCATGAATTTTCCTATTATTGAAACGATTTCGATCTCTAGCCGTTAATGACTAGATCAGGAGGAGCTAGTTTCCTATACTCTTCCCTATTTCCCGTTACCAGTCCCTCATTGATCAGCAGGTTAGCCTAAATAATGAGTGTAAAAGTAGTTATTTTTGATTTTGATGGCACGTTAGCTGATACGCTTGATGCCCTTGTCCGAATTACTAATCGTTTGGCTAAAGAATTTGGATATCAACCTGCTGCTCCAGAGGAACTTCCTAAAGTTAGAGATTTAAGTTCAAGGGAGATAGTAAAGCAATCGGGAATTTCATTTTTTAAATTACCCTTTCTGTTGAAGAAAATTAGAGAAGAATTACAACCTGAAATCCAAGGTTTAAATCCTATTCCTGGGATAAAAGAAGCGCTAATACAATTAAAAAAAGACGGTTACTGTTTGGGAATACTAACCTCTAATTCTGAAGAAAATGTTAGAATATTTCTCAACAACCAGGGAATACAAGATCTCTTTAGTTTTGTTGATTCAGAAACATCAGTTTTTGGGAAGGATAAGTCGATTAAAAAATTGATAAGAAAAAATAATTTGACTTCTGAAGACATTATTTACGTAGGAGATGAAACTAGAGATATAGAGGCATCTAAAAAAATTAAGATAAAAGTTATTGCTGTGACTTGGGGATTTAATTCAGGAGAAGTGTTAGCAAAACATCAGCCTGATTTTTTCATTCATGAACCCAGGGAATTGATAGATGTATTGCTAAGCTTACAAAAAAATGTATCCTAACACACTCATACGAAGCTGCGTTCAACCTAGCATTTTAAATCCAGATAGATTCTCCAGACACTCCAGAAAAGGTTCTAGTGCAAGAAGGCAGAAGGCAGGAGGCAGGAGGCAGGAGGCTCCAAGGGAAGGAAGCTTGTACAGTAAGTTCTTTAACCTTTTTGAACTGGTCACTTATTTCCGCCAGCCTGGTCTAGGTATGAATGCAACTAGGATGTCGGAAACCCTTCCGTTTATGATTGCTAGCAAAAGAAAAATCCCGCCTCAAATTATTGAAACGGAATTTTCAAAATTAAAAGTAGCTGGTTAAGACACTTACGATTTAGAACCAGGTCGAGGAGCCGTTAGAGCATCCCAAGCCGCTTTGGCAGCATCAGCAAGGCGATCGCCAAAGGTAGACACTTCCTTAACAACTGCTTCCCAATTCTTTTCTGCATCCATTTGAAGCAGCTTAAAAGAGTATTCAATTCGCTCTGGATCGAAAATTTTATTCTGGTCGATCGCTTCTTTCGCTTGCTTTACGGCAGATAGATAGGTGTCGCGTGCTAAATTGCCTGCACCTTGAGCCTCTGACTGCGCTCGCCTTTTCATCGCTTCAATGAGCGCCATTGTTTCATTTTTGATCTCATCAGATTCACCTGGCATGTTTTGATTGACAAGGTCTCTCGTCTCTTGACTAGGACTATATTCAACCAAGGTGCTATTTTCTCCTTCGGTTTCAACCAAGGCGCGTTCTTTTGGAACACTAGGTTCATTAGTCATATTGCTTTCTCCTCAAATAAGGTTAATGACTTTATATTTGAAGAAACCTTAGCCACTCATAAGAATTCTAGCGATTCAAGCCGCTAAGGGTATCTTCTATCTACCAAGGTTATACGAATTAGACCTTGGCAGTTCTTGCTCCAGCTTCAGTAAATTCTGAATCCGTGCTTCCGTTGAAGGGTGAGTAGAGAACAGGTTGCCCAAGAAATTACCAGCAAAGGAATTCATAATCAGCAGTGGCTCAAAGGCAGGGTTACCCGTCATTGGCATCTGACGCGCATTGCTGTCCAAGCGCTGAAGTGCTCGCGCTAAAGCTCTGGGATTTCCCGTTAATCGTGCTGCACCTGCATCAGCAGAGAATTCTCTGGTGCGTGAAATGCCCATCTGAATTACAGTAGCGGCAATAGGAGCCAGAATGATGGTGAACAGCATACTTAAGGGATTGGGGCCATTATCGTCATCTCCAGAACCGCCACCAAACCACATACTGTAGCTAATGATTTGAGCGAGGAAAGAAATCGAACCTGCAATTGTTGCTGCAACAGCTTGCGTTAGCGTGTCGCGGTTGTAAATGTGACTGAGTTCGTGAGCAATGACAGCTTCCAACTCATCCTCTGGGAGAATATTCATAATCCCCTCGGTAACTGCCACTGCCGCGTGTTCCGGGTCACGACCTGTAGCAAATGCATTAGCAGCAGGCGTCGGAACAATGTAAACTGCAGGCATCGGCAGACTAGCCCGATTGGCTAGGCGTTGCACTATCTGATAAAGACTGGGTGCTTCGTTAGGACTGACGGGCTGAGCACCATAAGCAGCTAAGGCAATGCGATCTGAATAGTACCAAGACCCTAGGTTGGTTACAGCAGCCAGAGCAATTCCGACAAAAGCCCCCATCCAGCCACCGATTAGCCAGTAGCTAACCGTAATCAATAGGGCGCTTAAAAGACCTAATAAGGCGACCGTTTTGACTTGATTCATCGCCAGTCCTCCATTCAAGTATCTACTATTCCAGCGAAGCGCGATCGCTGTTAGTACAAGATTTCCTTGATTCGATTCTATAGGTCTATTTCCAGATGGCTTGGGTGGAGGTTACCAATGGGAAGGTACGGCTTCCCGCCTGAGTGGTTGCAGCCCTTGCTAACTTAACTAGGATGTCACGGACTTAAGCCCTGAATTACGCACTCAGACAAACCAGGAACGGTACGATGAGGCTTTGAAGCTCGTTACTCAAGAACCAGAAAGGCTCAACCCCTCAACTCAAAACTTCGTTTCGGGTGTAAGTTCCAATTTTGAGGATATATAAACAGGGATTACTTGGCTATTTCCATGTGAACTTACCCTGTACAGTTAAAGCCCGGATAATCACTTTTACTTTTCTGTAAAAATTTTCAGTGCTGTCTATCCTTCTTAAGTAAGGCTATTAGTTTCAAAAAGAATATATGTTGCTGTTTGACCTAACGTCTATCTAAAGATTTGATTAATATTAAATTCGCTTGTATTGACCAATACAAGTAGAGATTCAGAGAGTCCCTTACAACAAATAATCCCGATTAAAACCGGGGCTGAATCAAACATGAGACTAACGAAATGCAGCTAATTACTTTCTTAGAACAGTTGGGTTGGTTTTAACCCAATTCGGTATCCCTAGTCAGCGAATGACTATTGGTCGAATACTGAAACTCCAATCGGCTCTTTACAAGTAGTGGAGTATACACTTGATTGTTGTTATTAGTCCCTCTAAAGAATTTTTGTAGATTTTCCCGAAGATAGAGAATAGCAGCTACCAAGGTAAATACTATTAAGGTGTACAGAGTTCTTCAGGGATGTAAATACAGGATTTAAAAAACGCGATCGCAGGCTAATAAAAACAGTCTTGAATTGTAGTTAAAGATACAGCCAGTCCGTAATTAAGTCTAGGGTGAAGGGGACATCTTTCAACATATCACTCAAAATCTAGACAGACTGAGATTTGAGTGTAGGTAGCCCTTTTTTACCAGTATCAATGCGCCTCTGGCTTTTTTGGGTCGTTCAATTAGGGTTTCATTTGCATCAATTACAATTACCTTTGCCAGCTTAGTTGGGGTCATGTAATTGCTTTTTTTTCGGCAGATTGAAGACTCCTGATAGAACCCCTTGTCTCTAATTTTCGCATCCTTATAAAACAGACATTTGCATCACACATTTTCCAAGGTTGAACGAGGTGGAAGTATGTGGGGTACTTTCGTACCTTACTCCAGGTTAATGACAACTTGATCTTTGATACTTAATTGATTAAGTTTACCTGATTTCTTCTTTCTCTGTTCTACCTATCATACCAATTTCCTTTTCAAACGCTACACTTCGACCCCCCCAACTCCCCTTATAAAGGGGGGAGCAAGGAAAGTATCTGTAGCAGGCATTGAGGATATTGGTGTCGCACCCTACTTACCCTGTGGCTAAACGTTTCCTTTTAGATGCCACAGAGTATGCCTGAAATTTTCGCCCTTTGAGAAATTTTTTTTTCTGTTTGTAGGTCATGGGCTATACCCAGACTGACCTACTCTTTTTACCTCATTATTCACCCATTTAAGAAATCTCATGGTTAACTTACTAAAGCCCCCCAGTGTTTCAAGTCCTCGCCTCGGTACTGTAACGGGTTTGTGGAGGCAACAGTCTCCTTCTCCTTACGACAGGAGGGCGCTTAATATCGGTTATGTAGGGGGAACTCATATAAGCCAGAATGAACGAAAAAGCCGTGCAGATGCTCTTCAGTCGGCTGGTGCCCAGCAAGTTATCGAGCGGATGCACGATCTTATCGGGATATTGTCAGCAACCCCAGTTTAAAGACACGGGGCATGAGGCACTGAGGTCTGATATTGCAACCCGTATCTAAAAGAGAAAAAGGCTCCAAAAACAGAGCCAAGGGAGTAAATCGATTAGGAAGAAAGCACCTCAAGGTTTCAAGGCAACGTAGAGAACGACCCCTGCGTTCAGTTGGTAACAACTCAACGTAAGCCGACTCGTAGCGATTGGAACCTTTGCTTCACTCAATCCTCAGTTGCTCCTGTGATCGCTGTAAGGTTTTCCACAATGCCTCAATTTGTTCATAGGCGGTTTGCGGTGACAATTTACCTTCCGTTTCTAACCCTACGATAAAGCTGACTGGTTGAGAAAATTCCTGGAGATTAGCATTAATAAACTATCTTAAAATGGAAGGACAAATTTGAGAAGCATCGAATGAGAAATTAATTTGTAGTGGATAAACGCCAGCAACGACGATACCAAAGCAACGCGCAAGCCAACTTAATCATACCGAGATAGTTACAAGCTTTCTTGTCACAGCGCACTAAGATAGCTCCTGCATTATAACCGATCAGCTTTTGGCGGTCGGCGTGCAGGGGCGTTGTTAGGCACGGATTTCTTGCGTACGTTCTGTGCCCATTGGCTTGCCGGAAGACCATACTCTTGATAAAAAACATAAAGTTCTTGTTTTAGTTTTTCAGTGGTTTGAAATATCTCTTTCTCAAACTCAGAATCATATTGAGCATCACGGAGTTGAGCATAATCAGACCAATCTCTATCAGGAGTATCCCAAAATGCATGCCATACAGCAACGTGCGTTAGGAAACGAGTGTAAGACTCAGAGATGCCATCGCCATCAATCAGGTGACTCTTAGCTAAAATGATATCTACTATACGATTGTTTGAATCGCGAATTATCTCAACAATTAATTTATCTACACTTCCTACTTTTCCTTGATTCCACATATCATCGATAGGCTGTATTCGCTTAAGTAAAGCATAAATAGGACCGTAAAATTCGGCTAGTTGTCTTTCCTTAAAGTCAATTTGAGACTTTGAAGCAAGTCCATGACGGGAAGTATTAAGCCCTAAATCAAATTTAAAGCGTTCTAAAGCACGGTTTATCCCAAATCCCGCAACTATCAATAGTCCTCCAATTAAGACTTTATCAACAACTAAAGTTATTAATTGTTCTAGCAACTTTGGAGACATAGTTTTTAGAAATTTACTACTGGTGCAAATTCTTTCTGCATAATACGCGGCTTAAGCGCCCCAATCCGGGTACAATCCCAAAGGGAGGTGACAGCTATGACAACCACACAAGCAGCAAATCAAGTTTTAATCGCCGTTGAGCA
>JBFLZA010000240.1:0-12113 GCA_040756535.1 Cyanobacteriota bacterium | reverse complement strand
AAAGCTATCTACAACGCCTTAATGGTTGGGGCACTAGGATGGGCAGTCGGTCTTGCAGGTGCCTACATCCTGGCATGGCAGTTGAGCAACCCTGTGCGACGCCTAAAAATCAGTGCAATCAAGATTGCTGCTGGTGATTTGCACCATCGCGCTGATATCAATCGTGCTGACGAACTTGGATCTTTGGCAGCAGCGTTTAATGAAATGTCTTCCAACCTTCAGGCATCCTTTAGCCGACTTCAGAAAATGCTGGAGTCTTTTGAGCGGTTTGTACCAGAGAAATTCTTAAGCGTTATTGCTACCGATGGGATTGAAAACATCCAAGTTGGTGTCGCTTCGACTCGCCAAATTACGATTTTGTTTGCCGATATTCGCGGCTATACCTCCATGTCGGAGCAGATGAGTCCGTTAGAAACCTTTGCCTTGTTAAATGATTACCTCGCCTGTATGGGACAAGTGATTAGCGATGAGGGCGGGTTTATCGACAAGTATATTGGCGATGCGATTATGGCTCTGTTTGAGGATGAAACGACAGGTTGCGCCCTACACGCAGCGCTGGCTATGCAACAGGCGCTAGAAGCGTTTAATGAAGAACGTCTACGTAAAGACCAACCCACAGTTCAAATTGGCATCGGTATTCACCGAGGCGATGTGGTTATGGGGACTATCGGGTTTACCTCGCGGATTGAATCTACGGTTATCGGAGATGCGGTGAATGTGGCAGCGCGAGTGGAAGGACTAACCCGAAAATACGATTGTCCTATTTTAGTAACCGAATCAGTTGTCACAGCGCTTCAACATCCACAGATGTTTAATTTACGTTTGGTAGATGACTGTGTAAAGGTTAAGGGTAAGAGTGAGCCAGTGGCGATTTACGAGCTGGTGTGGGAAATGACCTCGAAAGATTGATCGGCTAAACGAAACTTACTTATTGTTGTCCAAAGACTTCTTTGATATTAGTTCCTCCTCCGCCATAAGTACGGGAAGACCTCTTTTTTTGCCATTAAATCTGTTGCATCCCTAAAGTGAAAGGGTATAATAATTCACCATAAAAAGTAGTAAACCAAAAGCGCAGACGAGAGAGCCTTCACTAAGAATATGAAAATTTTGCTATTGAGTGTTCACCCACCAGAAGGGGGAGGTTCAGCTCATTCTAGTCAAGAACTCGCCTGCGGATTGCGGTGCATTGGGCATGACGTTGTACACATCTCACCCTACAAATCAGCCAATGAACGTGCTCAGTATCTTGGATTGCTCTGGTTTCCGGCTGACTTTCCGGCAAATTTGAGCATTAGTCCACAAGCTCAACGCGATATTGACCGCTACGTTACTGCCACATATCAAGAACATGGTTCGTTCGATTATGTCATTTTAGGTCGCGAGTCTTTTCTATGGCATCTTCCTGCCATCCGCCGTGTTCATCATGATAAGCCAGTTGTCCTGATTTGTCGGGGAGCTTACATCAACTGTTTGGCATCAAGCAAACCTATTGCATCTGAGCTTAAAGCACAACTGCTTGACCTTTACAAGGGTTGCGATCGCATTATTTGTATCGCTCGCCATTTGGTCGAATCCATCAATCGCGTCGTTGGTGCCAACAATACCCTGTTCTTACCTAACCCAATCGCTCTTCCCTCCTTCAATTCTTCTGCCACTTATCCATTCACTGCCCATGAACCCATCCGTTTACTAATGGCGGCTCAAATCAAGCCAAGGAAAAGACCTTTGGATGCGATTGAGATTATCAGAATTCTGGTTGAGCAAAACGTCAATGTTCATCTCACCATTTGTGGTGATGGCTCAGATATGCCAGAGATGTTGCAACTCATCCAACGCTACGGTTTAGAGTCACATATTCTCGTTTTGGGGCATGTTGACCGACAAGTGGTAATTAATTGTCTCAATACAGTAGAAACGGTTCTCCTGTGTTCAGATAATGAAGGAAGACCTCGTGTACTGCAAGAAGCGATCGCAACGGGTAAGGGAATAGTTGCATACGATAATCCGGGCTCCCGTGAGGTTGTGAATGAATGGGCTACTCAATGGCCTCTCGGTCGTCTAGTCGAGATTGGAGCTACCCAAGCCGCTAGTCAGACCATTCTGGATTTGGCCAATTATTTTCGCTCCCAGCCAGACCCCTTGCTACCCCCACAACTCCCCCAGCCGATTGAAGTGCTTTACCAGTATGAGTTAATGCTCAAATCATTGGAAACTCAATCTGCAACTCAACCGGAATTAGGTCTTGTTGTATAGTTCTTGCCATCATGGAGTTCGAGCTGACATGAAGAGGTAGCAAACAGAAGAAAAGCTTAACAAAATGAAAAAAATAGACTTAGTTTTTAGAACTGTTGGCGAAAGAACCTCTAAAATTTCCTTAGACTTAGCCCTCAAAAATATTCGACCAAATCAGGTTTACATTATTGAAAAAGTTAAACCTTTTTCTCTCGCAGTTCAGCAAATGCTGGCGATTAACTATGATTGCGATTTCGTTGTATTCATGGATGCTGATTGTTTGATTATGGAGGATATAGCTCCCTTCCTCCAAGAGAATGCCGTACCTTATGTAGACTGTTACGTTCTGGATAAATTTAGAGGTCAGGTTCATTGCGGCGTACACATCGCAAGAAGAGATTTCGTTCGAGTCATGCAAGCAGTAAAAGTGTCGAAAGATGACCCAAAATATGTGCTTAGACCTGAGTCCAGAATTCGGGATTTAGCGATGAGCCAACTTAACCTGGAAAAAGTCTTTAAGTCATTTGGTATTTTTCATGATTTTTGCCAGTTTTATCGCGATATTTTTGCTAAATATGCTTTAAGAGAGCTGAGAAGCCGTACAGATTATCATCAAGCCAAATTAGATGCTTATCAAGAGGATTGGGAAATGCAAGCTCCAGATGACTTGGATTTCCAGGTTGCGAAGTATGCGATCACCTACGCAAGAGAAAACTTCCAAGTAAATGCATCTCCCCAGGAAACTGCCAAATTCATCAAAGATTTACCTAACCTAGCTATCCGGGAATTGAGTAAAAAAGGAATTCCTGAAAAAGAGCCTTTGACTTTACAAGAGGTAGAGGAATTAGCTGCCACCATAAAAGTCCAAAACCCCTTTAAAAGTAAGACTAGTAAAATTTTTGGAATTGGGCTGAGCCGAACTGGAACCAAGAGCTTAACTCTGGCACTCAATATGCTCGGTTACAAAGTAGCCCACTATCCCGATGACGAAATTACTTTAAAAGAACTGATGGCAGGAAAATATAATTTTTCGATTTTAAAGGATTTTGATGGAATAACGGATATAACAGTTGCTCCCTATTATGCTCAGTTGGATAAACTCTTTCCAAACAGTAAGTTTATCCTGACTATACGCGACAAAGAACCCTGGCTCAGGTCGGTAAAAGCTCACTTTGGAAAACCTGTATTTGAGGGCACACCAAGTAATGAAAATACAATGCTGATCAAGAGGCTACTTCGTGTTGCTGTTTATGGCAGCTATTCGTTCAACGAAGAAAGATTTTCTTATGTCTACGATCTGCACTACAGAAACGTCACAGAATACTTTAAAGACCGGCCAGAATCTCTGTTAATTATCAAAGTTTGTGAAGGAGAGGGATGGGAAAAGTTATGTCCATTCTTAAATCTACCTATTTTCGATAAATCATTTCCTTTCATTGCTAAGAAGTCTGAGTTAAGGCAAATATTGTCTAAACCAAAAAACTGATTAATTATAAAAATGATTGATTTAGAGAGTGTAAAAATGATTGAGATAGAAAAGTGCCCACTGTGTGGGTCAAGCCAATATATTTCGCTTCTTTCACGTAATTTTAATCACCCTGATGTCAAAGATTTTATTGACACGTATTATGAAGGTAGAGTTGATTTGAGATATTTATCCAATGAGCCTTTTGAAATCATAAAATGTCAAAACTGCACTTTTATATGGCAAAGATATATTTTAGACTCTGTTGGCATGTATAAACTCTATAGTGAATGGATTTCCTCAGCTCAAAGTTTAGCAAAGAAGCAATATGCAAATATTCATTTATACTCTAAGTATGCTAACCAAGTTCAGTCCATTAATAGCTTTTTTCCTGAAAGAAGACCTTGTGAAATAAGAGTATTAGATTATGGGTGTGGTTGGGGATACTGGTGCTTAATGGCAAAAGCTCATGGTTACCAAGTCAGTGGTGTTGAAATATCTGATGAAAGAGTCCGATTTGCTAAGAATAACTCTTTAGATATTGTTTACAGTCTTAGTACACTTACAGGACATAAATTTGATTTTATTAACTCCCAAAGCTCTTTAGAACATATTCCCAATCCTCTAAATAATCTGAGAGATTTGGTTAAACTTTTAAATTTTAAGGGAATAATTAGGATTTCAGTGCCTAATGGTATAAATATTGAAAGCGAGTTGAAGCATTATAGCTGGAAAGCTAAAAAAGATGCTGTTCATCCTCTTGAACATATTAATTGCTTCACTCAAAAAACCTTAATATATATGGCTGAAAAAGCTGGATTGAAGCCAATGAATTGTAATGATATGAGTACATGTTTATACTTTATCAAAAATTAATTTTTAGGATAAAAAAAACAAAATGATGTATCTAGGTTGTGACTGAATAAAATTAGATGTCTTTGCTATGAGGAGAGATAATTTGAATAGAGGAGTTATTAAATGAAAGCAGACTTAGTTCTCAAGGTAGCCACAAACGACCCCGGTAATACTAAATCCGGTCAGAAAACCCCTTTATTTTTGGACAAGCAGGGGGGCAGGGGAGCTGGGGAGCTGGGGAGAAAAATACGCTCATGAAAGAAAGGGGGGCTATCAATGCGGATTTGGTATAAGTTACCAGAAAGAGCATCGGTTAAGATGCTGCTAAAGCGCCTATTCAGCTACATTTGGCAAAACAAGGCACCACTATTAGTAGCCTTAGGGATAATTGTTTGTCTTTCCTTCCTTCAGATTCTCCTTCCCCAGATTACGCGATACGTGATTGATGTTGTCATTCCCAAAAAAAATTTAATCTCTTGCCTTGGGTAGCGGCAGCGATTTTATTAATTTCACTCCTGATTGGTGTTCTCGACTTCTCCCGCAGTCACCTACCAAGGATTACCAATCAGGGTGAAAGCACTCCAATAGTAAGGATGGGTTAAAGTTCGGTCTCCTATACGGTTCATTGAGGGGGGTAAAGGGAAACTATCATTACTTGTAATCAGCTTTCCATCCTCAAAGCGCACCTCCCCTTTGAGCATTGCAACTTGCGCTTGTCTTAGCGCTTCAGCTTTGATAGGAGCTCGTTTTAATTGTTCGTAAAACTTTGTCATTAACCCCAACGTTCCTTCATCGCTGACATACCATAAACTGCCCAAAACGGTCTTAACTCCAGATTGCGCGGCGATTCCTGCAAATCCCAGTTCGATATCTTCATCACCTAAAGCGGTGCGACAGGCACTTAAGACGAGAAGTTCTACAGGGGGTTTATTTAACTTGAGCTGCCGCAGTTCATCCAGTCGGAGTTTGTTGTCCCAAAATTGAATGTAAGAACGATTGGGCTTACTGAGTTGATATTGGGCATGGGTTGCTAAATGGATAATGCGATAAGGCACTTGTTGACGAGCGGATTTAAGATTAGATACGGTAAAAGCTTCATTGAGATAAGACTGACCTTGCCACAATTGACCTGTAATCACCGATAATTCCATAGGTACGGCAGGTAAGAACTTTTGGTCAGTAAATTGGGAAGCTCCCATTGCTAAAACCGAGGCATTCCTCACATCAACGTAGCGGGTATCAGTGAGGGAAAGACTGGGCATTAAGCCAACACTGTATTGTTCGACAATGAATTGTTTGCCATCGTGGAGTGCGGCTAAGGGAATACTACGCAATCCAGTATCCATAATGTAGGATAAATTCTTAATTCCCCGTTGCTGTAAGTCTTGTTCGAGAGGAGTTGTCAGCCACCGATACATCTGTTGGGCGGGAGCGAAAAAGCCAGAAGCATTGTAGCGATCGCTTACTTGGCGGTGTAACTCCTGCGCTACTTTCACGACTTCAGCTCTAGTAGCATTCACAGAGCGACGAATCGGGTTTCCTTCAGCTGTGATTAAAATCAATTCCAAGCGATCATTGGGATTGGGAGTTATAGAACGCAACAACGTCGATTGAATTCCTACTTCCCCGCTTTCGGAAACAGCAGCAGGGGCTGGAGTAATGGTATCGGGAACGAACACCGCATAGATAATGGCGGGTTTGATGCCAGTAGCACTTTCAATGTGGCGTAAAATGTTACGCGCTTCGAGGAGGGTGATAGGCTGTGTCTCACCGAGTCCAAGGCCTTGGATAAAATCTTGACTCAATAAAGTATCAATGGGTAAGTTATCCAAGTTGTTGTTTTGAAGCGGTGGGAGTTTCTCTCGCTCCTGTTGGAATTCGATCAACTCTATGGGAGGAGTGGATTGCTCAGGTGGATTAGTAGGAGTAGCAGTAGACGTAGTGGGTGGGGAGGGAACCCAAGCCGGTGGGGAGGGAACCCAAGCCGGTGGGGAGGGAACCCAATCCGGTGGAGGTGTAGCAGGAATCGGTAGGGGCGTCATCGGATCGGGTAAGGGCGTAACCGGAGGAACTGGAGCGGATTTGTCAACGCTAATAATCTGAATATTGCCTTCGGTGTGGGTGAACAGAAAGCTTTCTACAGGAGCGATCGCAAATTGACCACTGGTCATTGCTCCTGCTGTACCATTATTGTCAGCATTCCCCACCACAAAGGGAATCACGCCACTGCCTCCGTGCCGAAGGGTAATGTCCCCACCACGACTTTTACCAATGGTGGAAATACTCACCGATTCGCCGTTAGCAGCAGTGAAGGTGTCAGTCGCTCGGAAAAATTGCTGACTCGATATCTCTACACTACCGCCTTGGGTTCCTCCTTGGGCATTGATTGAGCTTACTTGAATATCACCGGAAGAGTCAGCGGTGACATTGCCACCTCGCCCGGAAGCGCCACTAGAGTTAATTTTTCCTGTAATAATTTGCGTAGGAGCTTCAAGGGTAATGTTTCCACCGTTAGTGGCTCCCGATGCATTCAAATTTCCCGTAGTGATTGCTCCTTCACTACTTGTAAGAGCAAGGTTGCCCCCATTTTTTGCTCCTGATGCATTTAGGTTTCCGGTGGTAATTGCGCCGATATTGCTATTGAGGGTAATATTTCCACCATTGCTGATTGTCGAACTAGCGTTTAGTGTGCCTGCCGTTGTATCTATATTGCCCTGGAAGCTAGTTAACGTTATATCCCGACCGGAATTAATAACATCACCCGTGGTAATTCCTTGATTGGCTAATAAGGTAATCGTTGCATTATTGATTCCGGTTAAGGTAAATCCTGTCGTATTAATCGAACCATTACCAATAGGGGAACGCAAAATAACTGGGTCACTAAACGTTATATTATCTGCTAAGGTAAGGGCACCCTTCCCTGATGCGCTGCCAATCGTGATGCTACTAAACCCAGGCTGCAAGGTAGCAAGCTCGCTTGATAGCAAATCCAATGAATCCGAACCATTGCCTACAATACCTCCCAGTACAATTTTTTGAGTGGAGGTAAAAGGCCCAAGAATTAAATGACCCGTTCCCGAAACCGTTTGGACAAAGTCAATTCCGTCTGCAGTGAGGGTGAGATTGTTCGCCCCTGCTGCTAGTGTATTGCTAAATCTAATAAAAATTGGGGCAGTAATGCTTGTGTTGCCAATGAGATTGACGGGGTTTTTGAAGTTGTAAGCTCTGGAAAAGGTATAGTTACCTGCCAGTTGAATAATTCCCGTGCCATTGATAGTTAAATGATCTAAGGGTACGCTATCACCGATACCATTAAAGGTCAGGGTTCCCGTTCCTGAATTCACGATGAAGTTTTGCGCCCCAGGTGTAGTCCCATCTAATGAGTTATTGAGGGTAATGTTGCCGCTGGTTGTCTGCCCTGTGGTCGTGATGGTTACGGTAGGCTGATCGACTTTAACATTTCCAGTCAAGCTGACATTGCCTGCACTTTGAGTACTGCTAGAAGTATTAATTTCACGTCCACTGAAGGTGATGTTACCACTGCCAGCTTTGAGAGTAACGTTAGCGCCATTTCCGCTTGTACCCAGAGTTGATTGGGAACTGGCGTTGATGCCGTCTCTACCGCTGATGCTAATTTCACCCCCTGCATTGAGAGCGATCGCACCCGCATTGCCTGCATTACCAAATATTGCTCCTCCACGAGATTGAGCGTTAATTCCTTCTAAAGGAGTATTGACACGGATATTCCCATTGGGAGCATTAATCGTCAGGTTTCCCGCATTGCCAGCACTACCACTAGCATTTAAGGTATCCACAATCGCGGGCAGAAAGAGTAACCCTGTGGTGATGTCACCCTTGGTTGTTGTCAGGCTAATATTCCCAGCATTGCCCGTATTAAGTCCAGTCCCATTAATTTGAGAGCGGGTATCGACAAGATTAATGGCAATGCCCTTGCCCGCATTCAGAATGACGTTTCCCCCATTACCAGCAGAAGCACTAGAATTTCTAGGAGTTTGCGAGTCGGTTTCGATTGAACTCGTAACCTCGATCGCACCCGAAGCATTCACGGTAATATTACCGCCATCCCCAGGAATGCCACTGCCCCGCTCAATGTCAGACATGAGACTCACAGCACGGACATTACCATTGGTAGCGGTGAGTGTAATATCACCCCCAGAGATACCGCTATCCGCAATCGTTCCCGTGTTAATCGTTCCTAAGGTGATACTCGCCCCTGAAATCGCAATCGTTCTCCCTGCGGTTGTGATGGATTGGGTTTGATCCATCGAAAACGACCCTACTCCATTGTTATCCGCATCCGCCTTAAAGGTAATTGAACCACCGGGACTAGCAAAATTCAGGGAAATACCGGGTGCGATCGCAATATTATTCGTCGCCTCTAGGATAATATTTCCTATCTGGCTTTCGAGGACAGTACTGGAGAGGGTAAAGTCTACCGCACCTCCATCTCCAGAAAAGATTGCCCCAGCAGGGTCATTGACATTGGGAGTATTACCGTTTAGTTGATTATCATCTAGGCCTGGATTTGCGATCGTAATGTTCGTCGGATCGAAGAGAATCGTGCCATCCATCCCATGACTTGCACCCACATTCACCGCCCCTTGGAATGCCAAGTCTGCCTTACTTGATATTTCAACAAAGCCCCCATTGCCGGAATTCAAACCCCCACGGGCACTCACTTGACCTAAAAAACCCGTTACTTGGTCTGCCCAAACAATGACACGACCTCCATTACCATTGAGTAAAGCATCAGCATGGATTGCTGAATCCTGACTGACAAAGGTGCGAGAGGCATTGGGCACAGTACCCAATCCCTGAAAATCACCGCCAATCTTCACGGTACCGCCGCCATTAGCACCAAAGGCGTTGATGTTGGCCTGAATCAGTCCCACCATTACGCCTAAAACATTGACTGTGCCGCCAACTCCTTGATTGGGAGGATTGCCGTTAGTGGAGGGGGATGAAACATCAAGAGTGCCAGAGACGATACTAGTCCCGGCATCTGTCGGGATAGTCACAAGAGAATCCCGCATCTGCACAGCACCCGTTTGCGAAACCACTAATCCCGTTTCTATCTGTTCTGCCGTTCCTGTTAGCAACGTTGGTAAATCTAAGGGAGTAATCGGTACAAATAGCCCCTCATTATTCCTTGGTGCTTCAATCTCCAAACTGAGTAAGTGTCCGGTTTGGCTTATTTTCACCCGATTCTCACCCGGTACAGCGGCTATGGTAATTGTCCCGGACGGTGCCTGTATGTGTCCCGTGTTAACTACACTGCCCCCTAACAATGTAATGTTTTGCTCTGGTGCAACGGTCAACTGACCCGTATTAATAATGCTTCCCGGTTGAGATAAGTCAAAGGCAAACTGATTGGGGATGCCGGTTAAGTTTTGATAGTCATTTGTGCCAAAGGCATTAAACCAATGATTCCCGTCGAAACCGATTCCAGTAGCTGTTGTAGCAGTGAAGGATGCGGGTACATTCAGTCTGGCATTTTGACCAAACACCATTCCTGCTGGGTTCATCAAAAATAAGTTGGAGTTGCCTCCCGTGACTTGAATTAGGCCATCAATGAGGGAGGGATTACCACTTGTGACTCGGCCCAAAATATTGCGAATGGAAGGATTGCTTAAAAAGTTGGCAATCTGACCTTCTTGGAGTCCGAAGTCTTGGAAACTATGGAAGAGATTGGCACCATCTCTAGAAAGGGAACCGCCTTGAATGTTAAATTGATTACCGTTAGCATTGACAACTGTACCCGCGCCATCCGCAGCAGGTGCGATCGCTTGGGCGTAGAGTGGCTTGTGAGATAGGGCAGTGTATAAGCCGAGTCCTGCAAGTGTTAGGCTGATTAGTCTCATGCTCGATATCGCCTCACCCAAATTCTAGAGAACTAGCGACACTCAGCGTTCGGCCCTGTGATCATTCACTTGGACTTATGGCAAAACGGTTCCCAACAAGAATTTACACCAATCGCGCTAAAATTCTATGCCCTATTTGACAGATAAGGGAGTCAGATCGACTTCGTAAGAGTAGTTTTCATTCGTTTGGATTGGCGGGGATAGGAGATAGGGCAAGGGTTTGATGAAGAGTGATTCAACTGATTTGAGCGCGAAAAAAAAGCGATCGGGTTAAGTTAAACTGGCAATGGAACAAATCAAGCTATTCCGAGACTGCAATGGCTACCCTTCAGATTGAAAACCTGCCAGACGATCTGTACAGCCGCATTCAAAGTCTTGCTGCTGAGAACAACTTTACTCTTAATGAGGCAGTAATTCATCTATTGAAGCAAGCGTTTGGACTCAATGAAGTAAAGATGGTTCAGGAGCAGCAGACAAAGCCGATGTCGGAAGTCTTGCAAAGAATTCGTAGCCGTCCCAGAGTTAACTCTATCGATTTTGGATTACCGAATAGCACTGTTTTGATTCGAGAGGATCGCAACAGATGACGGTTCCGCTACGATCCGTGCTGGATACAAATGTTTGCATCAAGCAATCAAGGTTATTGAGAGAGCAATGTAGAGACAGAACCACAAGTACTATGGGTGTGAAAAATATAGAGCTACTACTGGAGTTGAAACCATTGTTCTGATTCAGGAGGAAGCAGACGAAGATGACACTTCTAAAGAAGAACTTTTGGTAGATTTTCGTCAAGCTTGATACGAAGCGATGACCGCATAGACGATTACTGTTTCTCAATTATGGAAATAAGTTGAGAATGGTTGAATTATTTATTCAATTAGAACATTAGGAGTAAGCCTGTCATGATGATTCAAACGAAGAAAAAGAAGCACGCTGTTGAAGAATATCTTGAACTCGAACTTGCATCTGAAACTCGTAGCGAATACCGCAATGGAGAAATTATCCCTATGACAGGAGGTACTCCCGAACATAACAGAATCAGTGGAAATCTTTACATCGCCCTAAGTCTTTCTTTAAGACGAAAACCCTACGAGGCATTTCATGTTGACCAGCGGCTCTGGATTCCCGATCGCAGTCTCTACACCTATCCTGATGTCATGGTCGTAGAAAAACCGATCCAACTTCAAACTGGACGCACTGACACAGTAATCAATCCTTGTTTTATTGCCGAAGTCTTGTCTAAGTCAACACAAAACTATGACCGGAGCGAAAAGTTTGTAGCTTACCGTACTATAGACAACTTCCGAGAATATCTACTGATCGATCAATACAGCATTCACGTTGAACACTACATCAAAACGGCAGCAAACCAATGGCTCCTTTCAGAGTACCATGACCCAATGACCACACTCACATTTAGTGTTTTTGAGTTTCAGATTCAAATCGCCGATCTCTACGAAAATATTGATTTTGCTAATCCCTAAAAACTGAACTCCCACTGTTCGGTTCCGTCTTACGCGATCGCTTCCGTCCTGATAGTGATAAGTACTCGCTCATGAACTGCGTACATCAAGACGCCTGAAAATCTTTCTCCCCCGCTCCCCAGCACCCCAGCACCTCCGCTCCCCCGCACCTCCGCCCCCCCGCCTCATTAGGACAACACCGTACTCAACCAACGC
>JBFLZA010000239.1:0-12116 GCA_040756535.1 Cyanobacteriota bacterium | reverse complement strand
CTCTTGGGTTCTCAGACTGTTTTCGCTCTTTTGCTAGCGTTTCTGTTTCAAGGTAATAAAATCTTAGCGGCAGTTGAATTTTGAATGAGTAATCTGTTTACGTTCATACCCATTTATGCTTTTAACTGCCGAATTCAAAAATTACTCAAATTTAGTGCTGGTAACCTCCGGATTTTCTGTAAACAAAGACTCAACAAAAAAGGTACAGCTAGTAAGGTAGGCAATCAAAAATAAAAATCCCAGCATGGGTCTAATCTCCGCTGTAAAGCATCTGGCTACTGAAAATGATGAAAGATAATTCTAGCTCTTTCAACTTCCCTAAGGATACCTCCAATTTACAGAGATTCTCCTAGAAGTTTTGTGGTGTAAATCTTAAAAAAAAGTGATACTGCTCAAAAAAAGATGTGATAAGTTTCGCGAAAAAATGTGATTTTTGTCCTAAAAAGTGATGATTGAGATCACATTAACCGACAATGCTTCAAGTTTCTAACCTCTTAACCCTCAAACACCCTGTCGATTATTACGGTTCCGGGCAGAAAGTAGGAGCTTAACCCGGTAAGGGTCAGCATCTTTGCGCCAGTAGACGCGATGTCCCCGCAGTTCGGCGCAGTGTTCTTTCAGACATTTTTGCCAGCCTTTGCGGGTGCCAATGGTGCTGGTATGGTCGAGGAGTCCCCAGTTTTCTTCTTGACGGGTGAGTTTGGCGAACTTCTCATAGAGGGGATAGTCTGCCATCACGAACGTTTCTTTGCGATGCAAAATAGGGGGATTCTCTGAGGTGTCGTAGTCGCGGTAAACCACCTGCAAATCCCGCAGGTCAATCTGCATACTGGTGTGTAATGCCGGATGAGGGTCAGCGTCAAAGTCGGGATAGAACAGGTAAGAGATTTTTGGCACTTTGAAGTGGAATTTCACTAGAGTAGCGCCTTCCATGCGACCGATGGTGCGACTGGCGCAACCTTCATAAAGTCGCAGTTGGGGATTGAGGGCTTCGAGTGCACAAACGTGGACATAGAGAGCGTTAGGGAGGAGTTTGCCAATCTTACTCTGCTTGCAGCAATTGGCAATGAGGCGCAAGTCCCCCACACTCATCAGCATCAAGTCAGCCGCTGCACAGGCTTGTTTGTAGTTACCGAAAAAGGCTCGAATGTCACTTTGCAGGGTGTTATCTAGATTGCCGAATTTGGGACGACGGCTAAATTGGGTTAGGCCTAAGTAAACCAAGAGGTCATAGCGGCGTTTATCGGAAATGGCATCCCATTCCGCTTGATCGGTGACTTGCAAGATGACTTGAAAGGCACGGCGCAGGGTGCCAAATTCGGCAACGATGTCGGGAGTACTGGGGAGTTCGGTTGGGGTGGGGAGGCGTCCGCGTTCAGTGACGAAGGTCATTAACGGAGTCAGGAGTTCCTGGTAGTCTTCAAACCGCTTGACGTTGGCGCGAATTCTGGGAGTCGTTGTGCGGGAACGGAAGCGGGATGCCCTAAAACTTTCAGCCTGTGCTTCATCACGGAAGACGAAGTAAATGCCTAGCGCAACGGGAATGGCATCAACGCCGAGAACTTGGTCGATATAAGCTTTGAGTTCTTCTTGTTCGTAATATTTCTGAAAGGTATTACGGCGGGTAACAATGCCATCCCCGTAGGCAATTTGACCGTCAGCGCGATCGCCAATTAAGACTTGGGCGGAAACCAGCAGGACTTTTTGAGTTAGTTCCCACGCTTTAAGCAGTGCTTCGCGGCGTTCGGCGGGGTCTTCAACAACGTTGATGACGTAGCCTAGATTAACAATATCGGCACTTGTGAGAAGATTGTCCGGCTGGTAGTAAGGGTCCCAACCCTTGCTGGTATAGCCTTGCTGGGCAAGACGTTGGATATCCCCCCCATGTCCGCAGCCGTAGTCAAAAAATGTGCTATCTTTACTTAAGATTGCGCTTTCTATTGCCAATTTGACGGGCTTGGAGAGGTCAATCCGCACGATCGCGGCTCTGTGACGCTCGATTTCAGGGGCTTCTGGAAGTGGAGCAACCATAAACACCAAGCAAGAGCATTGTAAATACTATACCGAGCAACGAGAATTTTGCGCTACAGGAAGAATGTTGTAACAGACATTTAACAAAAGGTAGAGTAATCAACTCTAAAGAAGCGATCGCACGCATTCATAGCATTTAACCAAATGCTGACCACAGATATAGCCGCCTTGGTACTGCGTACACCTTACAAAAAGGGCACGACATTGTCGTGCCCCTACAAAATCCTGCAATTGCAGGCGATTGCAAGCCTATACAATTATTCGTTTGCCCGCCAGTGAATGTAGGGACGTGAGGCCGATAGACCCTTATACAAGATTTGCCGATAGCCATCAGCGCGGCTGACATCCATTACAAAGCGCACTTTTCCATTGCGAAACTGGTAATTGTAAGCGCTTATTCGATCAGATTTGGCTTGACCGACACAAGAGGTATACTCACGGCGTAACGGTGCTTCGTATTCTAGGCGTTTCGGCTGTGAAACCACTAACTTTGCTGGTGCAGATGCGATCGCCTGCGTGTCAGCTACAACAGTATGATCGGCCCCTCCTTCATACCCAAGCATGAACATCCAAAGCCCAACCGTATCAGGACAGGTTCCCGACTGACGCTGCACATTAAACTTAACGTTGGGTTTGATTTGCGTTTGCGCTAATGGGTCTGTCTGAGCTTGAGCTAAAGTTGCAGGAGATGAAGAACCCACGGCTGAAGAAGTTAATTGGGGGTTACTTTTTGCCGTTCCTGCACATCCGATGAGTGCAACAGTCAACAGAGTTGTAAATAAAGTAGAAATTCGATTCATAATTTGCGATCGCTGCTGTGCAAACGCTGCTGTGCCAAATGTCTAAGCTGAAAAGCTGTGAAAAACAATGTCCTTCCAAGCAAGAAAAAGCGATCGCTTGACTTCCTATGCCCATCAACTTATTGCTGAACAAGGATAGAGTGCGTGAGCGATCGCTGTGATTGGGATATGAATTGCTTCTCTAACTAGCTTGGCGCGAGCCATATGCGATCGCCCTCGCACAATTGGTTCATCCAGTCGGGTGATATTAGTGCAAGAAGGCAGGAGGCAGGAGGCAGAAGGCAGAAGGGATATTGCTTGCACAAGTAAGCTTTTTTATTTTTTTTGAACTGGTGGAGTATTTCCGCCGCGCTGTACTAATTTTCTGGGTTACATTCCCGCAAGGCTTTCTCTTGTGCCTCTTGCAGTTTTTGTCTCTTTTCAGAGAAATTTTGCAGAGTATTTTTGTCTTGGTTCCCGTTGATTATCTCCTGTTTCGCTTCATCGTATTCTTTCTCCGCTTGGCTGACAACTTTTTCGGCTTCTCTGCATTTTTGAAAATATCCTGACTGACTAAGCGGAGCAAAGCGAAGGGGATTAAAGCAGCCACTTAAGAAAAACAGGAGCAACACAATTGAACCAATGAATCCGACTTTCTTGTGAGTTTTGAAAACACCAGTAAACTTCATGAGTGTAGGTATGGCAGTAGTGTAAAGCTATTACAAACTACTCCAGGAGCTATTCATTCGCAGGAAGATTCATTGAGTTTTGTTGTAATGAAGGCTGACGTAGTTATCGGGAATGGGCAGTAGGGTCGATTGGGTCTAATATAGCGGAATAACAGAATCGAGACTTTTACCTTATAGTTTCTTGATCATATTTCAATAATGCAGGGTTCATTATCTACACTAGAAATTTCCCGTCTACTCCCTACAGTTCGCTTTTCCCATGGCAACGACTTCTGCATCAGTGACTACGGCTTGGCAACGTTTGAGAAATCATGAAATTAGCTGCGAAGGTGCCCTTGCACTCTTAGTGGATGATCAAGGGACTGTCAACCGGGAACAGCTTGATCAAGACGTTACTCATCGATTTTTTCGCCATTTTCCCGATCGCAATACCTTGCCGCCCGTACTTCCCCTGTTGCTTTGGCGCGGTTGCTACTACTTGGGAAGTCCAGTAACGCTATCAGCCCAAGTGATTCAGGAACTGAGCGATCACACCCTGACCACAATTCAAATCGTCCCCATCACCACTAAAAGCTACCGCCTTTGGTATCATACCCAACACCTCGACCCCAACCACATCAGCGCCACGCCTTTGGTGAATCCCCTGACTGGGGAATTGGAAAAAGAAGACATTTCAGAAACCACAGAACTCTACCTCGCCAAAGCGGTTGATCAGATTGGTAAAATCAAGACCCTCATATCTGGGGCATTGCGTAACCGCGCTAGCGATATTCACCTGGAACCAACACCAGAAGGGTTGCGGGTACGGTATCGCATTGATGGTGTGCTGCGAGATATTACCCGACTCCCCTTAAATATCAGCCGCAAGGTGATTGTCGCCCTCAAAGTGATGTCCGATATGGATATTGCAGAAAGTCGCCGTCCGCAAGATGGGCGAATTGGCGAGAAGTATGCCGCACAGGAACAGGTGGAGTTAGGTATGGATATGCGGGTGAGTACTCTTCCCTGCGTATGTGGGGAAAAAGCGGTCATTCGCTTACTGCCCAGACAAAATCCTTTTTCTAATATTGAAGACTTGGGCTTGTCTAAAGACATTCTCTCAAGTTACAAAAGTTGGTTAGAGCAGCCCCAAGGCATGATTATCCTCACCGGCCCTACAGGTTCTGGGAAAACCAGTACGCTTTATACCAGTTTGCAATTCGTCGCCACAGAACATGTCAATGTTGTAACTGTAGAAGACCCAGTCGAGTACATCTTACCGGGCATCACGCAAACTCAGGTACACGAACGTGCTGGAATGACCTTTGCAGCCGGCTTGCGATCGATTTTGCGCCAAGACCCAGACATCATTATGGTAGGGGAAATTCGGGACGGGGAAACGGCTGAAACCGCCGTTCGCGCCGCCTTGACGGGACACTTGGTCTTTACTACTTTGCATACTAATGACGCTATTGGTGCGATTCCCCGGATTAAAGATATTGGCCCAGACCCTGCTTTAATTAGTGACGCCTTGCTGGGAATTGTGGCACAGCGCTTGGTGCGTCGGGTTTGCCCTCACTGTGCCCAACCCCATAGCCCGACAGAAAAGGAATTGCAAGTTCTGGGATTGCAGAATCACGCCAATGTGGGAACCTGGAAGCGAGGCAAGGGCTGTGACAAATGTTTCAACTCTGGGTATTTGGGACGGGAAGCGATCGTTGAATTGCTGGATGTTGATGACCGGGTGCGGGAGATTATCTATGAGGGGACGATGACACAGTTGCATCATTATCTCCGAGAAGTCAAATTTGCCTCGTTTGGAGTGGCAGCAAAGCAAAAAGTGACAACGGGCGTGACTACCGTTGAAGAAGTGTTACGAGTACTCCCTCGCAGCGCTTTTGCCCGCAATCAATTACTGGGTAAATAGCGTTTCTCGGTCTGAAGAGGGTGAACACCTGTAGAATTTACCCATTGACAGGGAGCTTTGAAGGTTTATTACAATTTATCTACCGAGAGCAGAAATCTACTGCTCAACGTTCCTTAATTGAGAGATACTTTTCTTTAAGTTTTATCAATTTACTCTAATGTGCATCAGTAGCCCATTCAAAAAGCTAGAATTTTGGTTTGTCGATAGTTAGTGAAAATGTTGAGTAAATTTCACCTAAAAATAGGGGTAATAATAAGGTTTGCCGTAAACACACTTACCATTCTTCTAGGACATCAAGCATCAATTCGCTAGCATTTTAAGACTAGGTAAACTTCCGTCAGATAGTACTAGGATGTAGTACATTTTTGGGGAATTCTTCCAAAGTCTATACAATAAAAACGACCAGCTCTTGCCCACAAAAAAACAAGGAGAAGGAAGTCTAAAATGAGTAATGGAAAAAAACGAACTGGTGTTCTGTATAGTAATGCTCCACAGGGGGGTGCTAATGTTCGTCGAGAGCCTGTAGTAGCAAACAACCTTATTACCACTGCAGCTCGGAACACTCAGGTTACTGTCCTTGAAGAAAAGCGTCAAAATGACGGATATACCTGGTATAAGGTGCAGTATGGGAATATAGTAGGCTGGGTGCGTGACGATGTAATTCACAATATCCGCGAGGTTGACTCTGATAAACCCGGTACTTGCCCACCTGAGAAGAAATTAACGGTTAAATCGGATACCTGGTTTAAGCAGGTTCCAATAGACTCTTCACGACTGAAGGATGAAGAAAAAGTCTCAATACCTGCTGGCACTACATTTGATGTCCTCGCCTATGGAGAAGATGGTTCACACTATCGTGTTACTTTAGAGAATCTAATCAAGAATAAAAACACCTGGTATGTTTTTAAAGAGCATGTCACAATAACTTGAATTTCTGGGTAATGGGAAATGGGTAGTAGGTAATGAGGCATATTTTTAGATACACATCATGAGCAGAAGCTCATAACACGTATCCTGAAAATTCCTCTTCCCTACTCCCTACTCCTGATTGTGAATGCAAGCACTATGAGCTGTTGCTCGCGAAGGTTGCGATTAAAATTTGTAACTTGGGCTACGTCCCACTGCGCTAACAACCTTCAACCCTTTTCAATACAGGGCGGCAAACCCAATTAATTAATTAAAATAATTGCCAATCATGTGATTTCAATCGCTTCAACTGCTCAATGCGTTGAGTAAAGTAGCTGTCATCCAATCGGCTGTAATCATGAAATCTACAGGTGTTGAGACTAATTGCCCATGCCCAGAGGTGGGCTGTTTGAGTCAACGCTTGCAATGAGACAAGTTCCCAATCCGCGAGTTTACAAACTGTTTGATAGCCGCAAAGAAATGCTTCTCTAACGTGCTTGCTAATGCCTGTCCGTAGGGATATTTGCAAAAACTTCGCTATGTCAAAGGCACGCCAACCGTAGCCGCACTGATCAAAATCAAACAACGTCGCCTGTCCTTGGGGTGTAAAGTGGACATTGCCACTGTGGGGATCGCCCCAACAGATGCCCCAGAATGGAGCTTCTTTGGGAAAATCTTGAAGCTTGTGTTTAATTTGTGCAATGACTTCAAGTAGATAAGTCAAGTCAGTTGTTCTATGTTTTAAGAATGGGGCGATTACCTGAAAGGAATCATCCAGTAAGTATTCCAGGGTTAGAGGTTGGCGGTGGTAGTGAGTGCTAAAGTCTAATGCCGCTAGATGAAGCTTTGCCACGATTTCACCCAGTATATGGCCTTGTTTTGGGTTCAAATCTCCCAATGGGACTTGTCCGGGCGCTATTGTAAATAATGCTGCATAACGCTTCCCCTCTGGTGCATTAATTTCGATGGACAATCGTCCATCAATCGTCCTCAGCGGATAGGCAACGGGAAGCTGACGCTGCCCCCAAAAATCTAGTAGTTCTAGTTCAAAGTCTATATCTGATTTTGATCGCCAGTGATGATGACAAACCCTTAAGATATATGGGCTCGTTTGTGTTTCTACTACATAAACATCACTCAGTCCCCGATGCCAAAATTTGCAATTTACAGCTACTCCAATCTCATAGCGCGATAGCACTCTGTCTACTAAAGCTTGAGGATTGAGGGTTGAGTAGATTGTCGGAAATAGATCTTTAGTCATAACTTACATCAAGATTGCAGGAATTGGAGTAGCGTTCATTACCAAATTTTTTATCTTGGAAAAGTTCTTGATGTAGAGTAAGCAGATACAGCTTGACAAGGGTATTCGTCAAAATCCGACAAAGAATAACAGCTCAGTGCAATAGCGCCTGCCGTTGAAAATGAGACAAGTTCTTTAGGTACGTAGCGATCGCATCTCTCACCCTAAGCGTAGCTCGAATCTCCAATCGTTCTAACAAGGCTATAGGTTTGTGTCCCCTCTGGGAAAGAAATCAGTGAGTCCCCTCAACTGAATGCAACGGGTGAATGCAACTGGGTATTAGCCCCAGTTAGCCACTGAGACGATGTGTTAACGAAAATTACTGGAGCAAGCGTTGCAAAGTGGCGATCGCTTGTTCTATATATTTCTTGGCATGGTGTTGTACGAGCATTCGGTCTTGAATATCCATTGCCTCTACCCGGATTCGACCCTCTAGAGCATCGTTGAGCATCTCTTCCAAGAGGCTTCCCGGTGCAGGACACAGATAGTCTTCGACTGATTCTAAGGCTTCAATGGCAACAGCGATATGATCACTCTCACGGTGTTGCCCATTATTGTGCTTTTTGGGACTCAAAGGAATACCTTCTAGCTGATTGCTCATCGAGTGGCAAGGGTGACAAGAGGTATTGGATGGAATGATCAATACATCAACAGCATCACCTGCTGACAACTGCGGGACAGAAATTTCAATTTTTTTTCCGAGTAAGACTTGAGTACTGATGTGCAAGGCTAGCGGCATTGTAGATGGGCTCTTATCGCTTCGGTTGACTTGGCTTTCAATTGGCGGGAATTTACTCATCAAAATCGGCTTACTGTCCTTATCCTGCATAAATTTCCTGAAATTCTCCGGATATTGCCTAACAGGTTGTTGCATACATCGAAATCGCAGCTCAACAAACCAAACCTGCCCATACAGGTTTTAAAACCCTGATTCTTTCGTCAGTCCGCGCAGCAGACGTTCCTCACCTTCTACAGGATGCTACACACGACTTGACACACTACCCGCTCCGGCAACGCTCTCGCTAGTGGCGAGGCTTCCACAAGAGCGCCCGTACCGAGAGCGCTAGCGACTTAGACACGCTTAGCGTCCCGTTTGGCATTAGCAGAGAGCGGGCACTCCTATAGGGTATAGAAACTCCTCACTACCACCTATATAGGCGTGATTTCAATTGTCAAGGCGAGGTGTAATAACTCAAAAGTGAGAACTGAGCTGCTGATTCAGCTAGATTATGTTCCTTCAAAAGTGTATAAGCACGTTTTGTACCGATTCGGTACAAAAACGGCTGACGCTCCTGATCCTACTGCTTTTTGTAGAATTTGCAATCTTTTTCAATATCCAGCAGCAATTACTGGAGTTGTTACTCCATAGGGTCGCTTCAGATAGCGCCCACCGGGAGAACCGATAACTTGCCCTTGATCATAAATCAAGTTACCCCGTAAAAACGTACTCTTTACCCGCCCAGTCAGCTCCATTCCTTCAAAAGGTGTATAACCTTGCTGCGACTCTGACTCAGCAGCACGGACAACAAAAGTTTCATTGGGGTCTAAAAGTACCAAATCGGCATCATATCCAACAGCGATGTCCCCTTTTTCCAGTAAACCAAAGCGTTGTGCTGGGTTTGAACACAGTAACTGAGCCATGTGACTGTACGACATACCGCGCTTGCTGCCTTCGCTGAATACACCCGACAGGAGGTATTCCGTACCACCAAAACCTGATTTTGCTAACCAGATATTGTTGGGGTCATTCAAATTCCTTTTCTTTTCGGCTGAACAGCAAGCATGGTCGCTGACAATCCAATCAACTTGACGGTTTAACACAGCTTGCCACAGATATTCCACATCAGCACGAGGACGAATGGGAGGGTTGACTTTTGCCCAAGCGCTATTGGGTGTATCCACATCCAGCAGCAAATGACCCACTGTTAATTCACGTCTGAAGTTGATATGGGGAAAAGCCGCCTGCATTGTTAGTGCGGCTTCAAGGGCTTTTCGAGAACTCAGATGTAGCAGATTGATATTGATACAATTCGTTTCATGTGCCAGATAGGACGCTATGCAAATTGCCAACCCCTCGGAATGAGGAGGACGGGCGGCACTATAGGCGTGCAGTCCAGTGAGTTGGGAATCGCGCTCAACTATTTTGGTATAAGCATTTAAAATTTCAGCGACCTCACAGTGCAGACTCAGGCTGATATATTCCCGTGCTTTGGGGTAGCGTTCCATCAACTGAGTTAAGCCACGCATGATGAATTCAAAATGGGCTAAGTCGTATCGTTCCTCTTTATTAATCATCAAAAAGAGATTTTGCTGGTCTGAAAGACCATGCAACCCGTAGCCACCATAAAACATGAAGATTTTGAACGAGGGTACTCCATACTCCTCAAACAGCCATTCCATTTCATCAATATGCTTGCCACTAATCGGTGCAATGTGGTAGCTGTAATCGACGAAAAAATTGCCGTCTGATAGCGCTAGGACTTCTGGAAAAAAATCTTGGTAGGAACCCCCTTTATTGAGATAATACTGACCTGTGCGAATGTAATTGAGGCTAGTGGTAACGCCACCCATTGCTGCTGCTTTGCTTTCGGTAACAGCATCTAAGTTCAGAGGTTGATAGATACCAATATGCATGTGAGCGTCAACTACACCTGGAAACCCCAACAGGCTGTTCGCGTCGAATACCTGTTGTGCCTGATCGGGGCTAATTTCAGGTGCAATTTGGGCAAATTTGCCATCTTTAATCCCCAAATCCAGTAACTCAACCGACTGCTGATTAGGACGAACGACGCGAACATTTTTAATAACTTTATCCAGCACAGGAGCTTCAGGCATGGTAGGCCTCTCAAGAAACACAAGGCAGAAGGCAGAGGGCGGAGGGCAGAAGGAAAGAAGGAAGTGTTTGTTTCATGCGTAACGGATGTGATTGCGTCCGTTGAAGGCTCTCAAGAAACACAAGGGAGAGGGCAGAAGGCGGAGGGCAGAAGGAAAGAGGGAAGTGTTTCTTTCATAGGTAACGAGCGGTACACCGCTACTTGGAGCCTCACATGAAAGTCAGACAGGGATAGGATGAAGCCGCCAGATTTAGGGGTAACAAAGACTGGCGTTGAAGTCATACAAGCCGATGGAGTATTCTCAGAGAGATTTTAAACCTTCAACTGTCTCCCAATTGTTACTTTATGTCTTCTGGACAAAAACTGCGACAAATCCTTGAGCGTCCTGGAATTCTGGTTATTCCTGGTGTCTACGACTGTCTCAGTGCCAAGCTGGTTGAACAGATAGGTTTTAAAGTCGCGGCAACCAGTGGTTTTAGTATTGCTGCGTCTACGCTTGGCCTGCCAGATTTTGGGTTTCTCACTGCCAGCGAAATGCTCTCCAGCGTGGGGCGGATTGCTCAGTCCGTGAGTATTCCCTTGATTGCGGATATGGACACCGGCTATGGCAACGCCTTAAACGTTATCCGGACTGTCAAGGATGCGGTGCAGTTGGGGATTGCTGGAGTGATTTTGGAAGATCAAGAGTGGCCGAAAAAGTGCGGTCACTTTGAGGGCAAACGAGTCATCGCGATCGCAGAACATGCTGGTAAAATTCGGGCAGCAGTCCAAGCACGGGGTGAAAGTGGGTTGGTGATTATTGCTCGTACTGATGCCCGTGCGCCATTGGGTTTTGAAGAAGCGATCGCACGGGGTCGTGCTTACATTGAGGCGGGGGCTGATCTGCTATTTGTCGAGGCCCCCCAGTCGGTTGAGGAACTAAAAGCGATCGCTGCTGCCTTTCCAGATGTGCCACTCGTTGCCAATATCGTTGAAGGCGGCAAAACCCCACAACTTTCGGGTGGCCAGTTACAAGCAATGGGCTTTAAGATTGTGTTCTTTCCAGTCTCGGCGTTGCTGGCAGCAACTCATGTGATGACTGCTTGTTTGCGTCACTTAAAAGAACAGGGAACGACATCCGGATTTGAGGGCTTGGTTGGCTTTCAAGACATTCAACAACTCATGGGTGTTCCTGAATATCGCCAACTGGAGCAGCAGTTTCAATCATCAGTTGACTCATGACCCCGTCAGCCTCAATTAGCTTTCTGAAATGCCTAACAGATGAGCCTCTTCTGTCCCTCTGCCCAAGCAAAATAGATTACACGCCTAAAGCTTTATCCCATTCCAACTGATGGCTTAAACCATACTTAATAAAGTCTTCTTCTTTTGCTTTATCACTTTTACCGAAAACACCTAAACTGTAGGGATTTTCTTGCATTCGTTGTCTGACTAATTCCTGTTCAATTTCTATCACTTCTTCTCTAGGCTTATCAGTTTTAAAGAAATCTACAACCAAAACAGTTCTGTCGTAATCCGTGTAATTATGCGGACAGTGGGGATAGCTGTGATCTAAAACCAAAAATTCCCCTTCATGCCAGTAAAGCTTGTCATGGCATATTTTCATCGCCACATCTCCATCGGGCACAATCAAACCTAGATAGCCGCGATTCATGTGGGGGTTATAGTTCACAT
>JBFLZA010000238.1:0-12122 GCA_040756535.1 Cyanobacteriota bacterium | reverse complement strand
TCAAAACGCTGACCGCACTAGGGCTCTACATTGTTAAGAAAGATGCGAGTAATGCATAGAGGGGGGAGAACAATTAGATGTGTAGCATTGATTACCAACAAGGCTCTACCGATTCAGAATTAATGCGATGAACCCCTAAAATTTCCGGAATGGGTAGAGAATCTTTGGTTTGATCAAGAGTAACCCGTAGACAGTTGAGAAATTGTCCATCCTCAGACTGCCAATACAGCCTATAAATTGGGCAAAACCTCCTCCAGTCAACGGACACTTGCACGAGTTACATAGGGTAGTTTCTTGAGCTAATCGGAATTTTCTACTGTTAGAGCATAAAGAATCGAGGGTAACGAAGATGGATTTAACTCAAAGCTTTATTTCTATAGCGGAAACGGCAGCTAAACAACAGGCCCGTAAACTCCCTGCCACCTCTAACCTTGAGGGTTCAACAACAGGGGCAACAAGCAGCAAAGCCTTAATAGCCGATTCAACCGGCTTATTTGGAGTTAAACTCAGTCGAGTTTGTGATAACCTGGCTAAGCTTAATTCTTAGAAGAGTTACCTAAGGTGATACTTTGGTATAACCAATCTGAGGAGCAGAGTAGATAGAAACAAATACAGAGTCTTCTGTCCCTTCATTAATTGCGCCGTGAACTTGACCTTGGTCGGCAATGGCGAATTGACCAACACTCAAGCTTTGACGCTGACCATTGCCTAAGTAGTAAGTCAGCGTGCCTCGCAGCATAAACCATGTATCTTGCCCATCGGGATGAACATGAGCTGTAACCTCTTGTCCCGATCGCACACCCCAAACGGCAATACTAGAGTTTTGGGTAATCACTACTTCAGTGACTACAGCCTCTTCATCAGAGAAACAGGCGTAGGTTTCAAGAGCAAAAATTCTTTCATTCATAACTGACTAGTAGCCGATTTCTCCCTAGCGAATTGTATTGAGCAATACCCTGACTTGCTCAAGATTTATTGCTGATTAAATCGGTTAGTCCTAATCTCCCCTTCAAACCCTTCAGGTAGGGAAAAGGGACACAAAAAACCTTTCCCCTTTCCCCCTTAACCCTTAACCCTTCTCCAGCTTATTTGCTTGGGGGGCGAGTTGAGGAGCGATAAAACGGTTTTTTCACCACTAGTGCCGGATAAGTCTTGCCGCGAATTTCGACTTCGAGTTGTTGACCAATCTTGGATAGACTAGTGGGAACATAAGCAAGTGCGATCGCTTTTCCTAAAGTTAGTGATAGCGTACCACTGGTAACTTCTCCCACTACTTGCCCCTCATGCTTCACTAGGTAACCATGACGCGCAATGTGACGCCCCTGCATCTCTAACCCCACTAGGCGTTTTTCTACTCCAGTTGCTTTTTGCTGTTCTAGTACCGAGCGTCCGATAAAGTCCCCTTTACTGTCCAGGTGAACCACCCAACCCAAACCCGCTTCTAAGGGAGTGGTGGTATCGTTGATGTCTTGGCCATAGAGTGCCATCGCCGCTTCTAGTCGCAGGGTATCTCTTGCCCCCAACCCGCAGGGAGTGACACCCGCACTTAGAAGACTGCGCCATAGTTCTATCCCAACTTCTGGATCGAGCATTACCTCAAATCCATCCTCACCTGTGTAACCGGTTCTAGCTACAAAAGCAGGTTGACCGAGTACCGTTGCTTCTATATGTGCAAATGCTTTGAGCGGCGCTAAATCTTCCTTGACAAATGACTGAAAATGTGAAACGGCTTGCGGCCCTTGGACAGCAATTAAGACTTTGTGTTTAGAAAGATCTTCCAAACTCACTGAGGTATCTTCTAGATTTGCCACTAACCAAGCTTTGTCTCTGGTGCGGGTAGCGGCATTGACAATCATCATCCCCCGTTGCTCACCCGCTTCATCCTCACCTTGGTAGTAGAAGATGATGTCATCAATGATGCCCGCTTGGGGATTTAATAAAACTGTATATTGAGCTTCACCCGCTTGCAGTCGGGTTAAGTCTGAAGGGACTAAGGGTTGCAAGTGTTCCCGCAGTTGCTTACCCTTGAGGGCAAATTTTCCCATGTGAGAGATATCGAACATCCCTGCTGAAGTCCGCACCGCTTCATGTTCGGCGGTAATGCCGCTAAACTGCACAGGCATTTCCCAACCGGAAAAAGCAGTGAGTCGGGCTTTTTGTTCTACAGCAAGTGGATAAAGGGGAGTGCGGAGTAGAGGTTGGGATGCTTCGGATTGGGCCACAGGTTGTTTTCAGTCGAGTCAGGGATATCTCTAATATCTTAACGAGGTGCGATCGCTTACTGGGGGATGCTGGGTGCGATCGCTTTTATCGTCCCAATTTTGGAATTGATTGGTGATGCGATCGCTTTTTTGGGTGATTTTTATCACTGATTAGTCAAGAAGAGATGCAGGAATGGTCGTGAGAGTCTGGCTATACTCGTTGAAACGATACAGTTAAGCAGACGCAGGTTTTATGATGGATTGGTTAGTAGCCTGGGGAGTTGCGAAGGTTGCCACGCTTGTTTTTAAACCCGTTCTGGAGCAACTGGCAAAACTAGCTGGGAATGCCTTAGAAGACTACGTTAAAGATTTTTTTAAATCCTGCATTGGAGATTTAGTAAATTTAGCTCAAGAAGTCTCTTTGAAAATTGCTTTTGGTCAGGCTCTCAAAGAGTTTTTAGGATTAGTGCAGCAAGAATTAGAAGATGCAGATGTTGACCTAACTGAAATAGAGCAGTATATCGAGTCGTTAAATCAGTTTATTGGCGAGCGAGAGGTTAGAGTAACTCTGGGAAAGCCGTTTCAGAGAGTACTAGGCAATACATCTAAAGCGGGTAGTGAGTTTCTCGATACAGGAATATGGATACAGACTTGGAATAACCTTAACTTAAAGCCTTTACCCAATGATTTTGACTGGGAAAGGGTTGCCAAACGCTACGGGAAAAAAGTAGAGACTATTGTACGCAATTCGGATGAGCTGCGGAAAGCATTGGATTCAGAGAGTTTGGCAAAAATCTGGGAAAACATAGAGAAAATTGCTCCCATTACACCAGATTTTGAATTCAGCCGATATCGGGATGGATTGATGACAGCGTATGGCAAGCTCAAGCTAGATACACTGGATACGAGTGGTTGTAATTACAGCCTGCAATTATGGAGTATATTTGTTCCTCAAAATGTTCGTGAGGAGAGGAATGCCCAACATACCTCCTCAGTTTTGGCTCTCCTCAATGAGAAGGAAACTTACAAGTATACGGTCATATTAGGAAATCCGGGTTCTGGTAAGTCTAGCCTAGCCCAGTATAAGGCAATAACCTGGGCAAGAACTCAACCTAGCGCTCTGCCTTTACTAGAATTGCCGTTATTGATTGAATTACGCAACTATATCGAAAATCGGCAAAAGGGACTGTGCAAGAATTTTTTAGAGTATTTTCAGCAAGGTACTGGTATACCAAGTGGGAATCTCAATCAAAAAGAATTGCATGAATGGCTGAGGAATCGTCAATCCCTGGTAATGTTTGATGGATTGGATGAGGTGCTAGATGCTCAAGAACGGGAAAATGTGGTGATTGATATTATTAACTTTACAAAAACCTATCCCCAAGCGCGAGTTTTAGTTACCTCTCGCGTGATTGGTTACGAACAGCAGCGTTACCGATTGCGAGATGCTAATTTTCGGGATTTCATGCTGCAAGATTTAGATCGCGAACAAATTCGTGGCTTTATCAAGCAATGGCATCAATTAGCATTTGAGGACATAAATGAAAGAGAGAGAAAACGCGATCGCTTGCAATGCTCAATTGATAATTCTCGTGCCTTTAGCGAATTGGCAGGGAATCCCTTACTACTAACAATGATGGCAATTCTCAATCGACATGAGGAATTGCCCAGAGATCGACCAACACTTTACAAGCAGGCATCAGAGGTATTATTGCAGCGTTGGGATGCGGCAAAAAATTTAGAAGACGATAAAAAGCTAGACCCGAAAATCAAAATTATTGAGTATCAAGATAAGCAGGAAATGCTGCGTCAAGTTGCTCATTATATCCAAACTAATGATGGCAGTCTATCTGGAAATCTTAGCATTCAGAAGCAGAAACTCTGTGAAATTCTGGCAGGGTGTCTGGAAACTATCGGATTTACGACTGAACCTAGGGTATTTGCCAGATCGCTGATAGAGCCATTGACTAGCCGTAGCTTTATTTTATGCTTCAAGGGGGGAGAGTCTTACGGCTTCGTACATCGGACGTTTCTGGAATATTTCTGTGCTTGGTATTTTGTTGACCAGTTTGAAACTAAACAAACTAAATCGATAGAAGACTTTAAAAATGAGGTTTTTGGCAAGCACTGGCGGAATCCTTCTTGGCATGAGGTGCTGAGTCTAATTGTTGGCATGGTTGATGAACGATTTGCGGGAGAGATTATTGATTGTCTGATACAGCAAGATGGTAGCTCTGATGGGTTTATGAATCTATTTCTCGCAGAGCAATGTGTGTCAAATGTGAGAAATCCACGTTTGATCAAACCGACGACTACTGAACTTTTGAAGCAATTAAAACAGTTGGCAGAGGGTCAGGTACAGGTAACGGATACTGTTCGGAATGAGGCTGTTGAAGCTATCCGTCGGATTGAAGGATTGTAATTGAAATGTTGGGCGATCGCACTCACCGTGAAATTAATGATATCGTTGGCGAATTAAGGAGCCTGACCTCTAGTACAACGAATAATAATGTAGGGGCGAAGCATTTGGGCGATCAATTTTGTCATCGACCGAAATTTCTCTATCCGAATGCTTCGCCCTGCGGTGGTTTGTCGAGGAGGGCGAAGCTTTCGGAAACAAATATCCAGAATTACCCGATAGATAGTCGTCCGAATGCTTCGCCCCTACAGATTATCAACCCACATCAATTCGCAAACAATATCTTTTAACCCTTGGTAGAGGCACAGTTTACAATAGATTTAAAACCTAGAAGTTAGGCATCAATTATGGAGCGCGTTGCTGCTTGGGGAGTTGAGAATGTTGTTGGATTTGATTTCAAGGCTCTCCTGGAAGAACTGGCGCGGGAAAATTTAGAGGAATATACCAAAACTTTCTTCCAAGAAGGTATCGAAGATTGGCGGGGATTGGGGGAACAGGAGCAGCTAGAGATTGCTCTTGGTCAAGCTTTAAGGGAATTTTTGCAACTGGTGCAGCAGGAGTTAGAAGATGCAGATTGTTCTGAGGAAGAACGGCAGCAGTATTCTGAATGCTTGAGGCAGTTTCTGCATCATAGAACTGTCTTGGTAGAACTGGGAAAGCCGTTTCAAGATGAAGTGTCAGATGCTGACAAGTTAGAACAGACTTGGCAGGAGTTGAACTTGCGGTTGCTACCCGATGAATTTGACTGGAAAGGGATTGCCAAGCGGTATAAGAAAAAAGTTGATGCTATCATGCGAAAGTCGAAAGAACTGCTAGCTGTACTGAGTGATGAGGCAACGGCTGAAGTACCATCAGACTCGGATTGGATAGGATATCGCAAGGCCATCGAACAGACGTATGGCTATCTCAAACTCGATCCTCTGCATACGTCAGGCTACAGTTATCGACTGCAATTACTAAATATATTTGTTGTTCAAGATGTACATGAGGTTCAAACCCTTCCACCACAGTTTTTAGAGTTACCGAAAGAGGATCTAGAGCGGCTCCTAGAAACTGAGAACCCAGATGTGCTACCGACAGAAGCTTTAGAATCGCTCAGAAAAAATGGTCTGGACAAAGAAATAATCAAAGAAATTATAAAACGCCACAAGCAGAGTTATGCTCAAGAAACTGCTCGCTCAGTCTTGAAATTAATTGAGGATGGGCAAACTTACCCTTATCTAGTGATTTTGGGCGATCCGGGTTCTGGTAAATCTAGTTTAGTGCAATATATTGCCCTGCAATGGGCAGCAACCGCTATCGAGGACTCGTCCTCACCGCCACTGCCGTTGTTGATTGAATTACGCCGCTACGTCCAGAATTGGGATAAGCAAAAGTGTCAGAATTTTGTGGAGTTTTGTCAGCAAAGTCACGGTTTTATCTATCCCCTGCATCCTCAGCAACTTGAGGAAAGGCTGAGAACTGGCGAGGTTTTTGTACTGTTTGATGGGTTGGATGAGGTATTTGAGGCGAGTAAACGGGAAGAGGTGATTACAGAGATTATTTGCTTTACTCAGGACTATCCCCAAGTGCGGGTGCTGGTAACGTCTCGCGTGATTGGCTATCAGCCGCAACGATTGCGGGATAAGAAGTTCCGTCACTTTATGCTGCAAGATTTGGAGCTAGAACAGATTCAGGCGTTTCTCACACGCTGGCATGAGTTAGCCTTTGACGCTGATGAGGAAAGGAAGAAAAAGCAGGAACGCTTACAGCAGGCAATTGAGGAGTCTCTAGCGATTCGGCAACTGGGGGGTAATCCCTTGCTGCTGACGATGATGGCGATTTTGAATCGGAATCAGGAACTCCCCAGGAACCGCGCCGAACTCTACAGCCAAGCGTCAAAAGTTTTGCTTCAGCAGTGGGATGTGGAAAAATCGTTAATTCAGAAAGACGCGATAACGATTGACTTTAAAGACAAGCAGGCAATGTTACGTCGTGTCGCTTATCAGATGCAAGGAAATGACAAGGGTTTGGCGGGAAATCTGATTAATGCAGAAAATTTAGAAGGGATTCTGACAGCTTATCTAGAGAAAAATCTAGATATCAATGATCCTAGAGCTAATGCCAAGTCAATCGTTAAGCAACTGCGGGAGCGCAACTTTATTTTGTGCTTTTTGGGGGCAGATTACTATGCCTTTGTACATCGGACGTTTTTGGAATATTTCTGTGCTTGGGAGTTTGTCTGGCGATTTCAGAAGGAGCAAAGTATTTCCCTAGAGGAGCTAAAAACCGAGTTTTTTGGCAAGCACTGGCAGGATGAGTCTTGGCATGAAGTTCTGCTGTTGATTGCTGGAATGATTGATGGCAAATTTGTCGGAGAGATTATTGATTATCTCATCGAGCAAAAGAGCAGAAAATATACAAACTTCTTGTTGGCAGGAGCTTGCCTGTCAGAAATGAGAAATAGAACGGCAATCTCGACAACGGCAATAAGACTGCTTAATCGCTTGAAAATTCATGATAAGGATATACGACAAGCAGCATTGCAAGCGTTAATTACGAATTGGAACGATGGCTTATTTTGGTTCAAACAATTCGCCACCTTGGATAAGGATTGTTCTGTGCGATATATGGCGGTGCAAGCGCTGGTCAAGGGTTGGCAAGATGACCCCGATACCTTAGTTACCCTCAAACACTGTGTCTCCTCAGATGAGAACAGGTATGTGCGAGAGGCGGCAGTGCAGGAGTTAGTCCGTAGTTGGAAGGATGACCCGGAAACCTTAGACATCCTCAAACACTGTGCCACTTCGGATAAGAATGGGTATGTGCGATATGTGGCGGTGCAAGCGTTAGTTGAGGGTTGGAAAGATGATCCTTGTACCTTAGGCATTCTCAAACACTGCGCCACTTCGGATAAGAATGGGTATGTGCGACAAGCAGCGCTGCAAGCACTAGTTGAGGGTTGGAAAGATGATCCTTGTACCTTAGCCATCTTCAAACAGCGTGCCTACTGGGATGAGGATTGTGATGTGCGACAAACTGCGGTGCAAGCTTTAGTCCAGGGTTGGAAAGATGATCCTCGTACCTTATTCATCCTCAAACAACACGCCATTTGGGGTAAGAATTGGACTGTGCGACAAGCAGCAGTGCAAGCTTTACTTGAGGGTTGGAAGTATGTTCCGGAAATCTTAGCCGTCCCCAAACACCGCGCCTACTGGGGTAAGAATTATGAGGCTGTGCGACAAGCAGCAGTGCAAGCTTTAGTCCAAGGTTGGAAAGATGATCCTCATACCTTAGGCATCCTCAAACAATACGCCACCTGGGATGAGAATTGGGCTGTGCGACAAGCAGCAGTGCAAGCTTTAGTCCAAGGTTGGAAAGATGATCCTCGTACCTTAACCATCCTTAAACAACGCGCCTACTGGGATGAGAATTGGGCTGTGCGACAAACTGCCGTGCAAGCTTTAGGTCATGGTCGGAAAGATGATCCTCATATCTTAGGCATCCTCAAACAACATGCCACTTGGGATGAGAATTGGGCTGTACGACAAACTGCCGTGCAAGCTTTAGTTGAGGGTTGGAAACGTGACCCAGAAACCTTAGCCGTTCTCAAACAACGTGCCACCTCGGATAAGGATGGGTCTGTGCGACAAACTGCCGTGCAAGCTTTAGTTGAGGGCTGGAAAGATGACCCAGAAACCTTAGCCATCCTTAAACAACGCGCCACCTTGGATAAGGATGGGTCTGTGCAACAAACTGCCGTGCAAGCTTTAGTTGAGGGCTGGAAAGATGAGCCTGGGATGTTTGAATTTTTGCGCGATCGTGCCCTCAATGACCCCTTTGAGCGCAAGGAATACTGGCAAAACAACCCTCGACAAACTGCACTTAAGGCAATTATCCAACACTATCCCGACCATCTCCAAACTCTACCCCTCTTGCAGGACAGAGCAAAAAATGACCCAGACAAGCAAGTGCGGGAGTTCGTTAAAGAGACATTGGAGAATAGGAGTTAAGTGCAGTTATCTGGCAATACGATCGCTCTTTCCCAACCAAAACGATTCTACTTCACAGATGCGATCGCGCTCTTACTGAATCATTAAATAAACCCCCCAAATTGCCATTGCTCGCAAGTAGTGACTCGCCCGAAAAGTTCCTACTGCTGTAATCGCCTCTGGTGTTCTAAATTGCAGCCCATTTTCATACACCTGCCGCACCACCGCCTCTGTCAGTCGGAACGCTTCTTCCTTCATCCCTTGTTGGATTAAAAATGCAGCGAGTCCAAAATTAATCCCCGTCCAAACTTCTAAAGGATGAGTCGCATTAGGATTCTCTGGAGAACCATCCGGCCTCACTCCATTCGCAGCTCCAAATTTACCCTCTTGGAACTTTAAAAAGCAGGCATCATACACCGTTTTTAAAGCAGACTGAACACATTCAGGAGGGACAATATCGGGCAGTTTGAGTAACTGGGCATAAAACTGACCGCATAATTGGTCTGCCATCACAATATCAGAACCACTTTCACTATCTAATTGATAGTACTGACCATTCCACAGTTTTTCTTGATAGAGTGGCTTAGACTGTTCTAACCACTGACGATAGCAATCAATCGTTTCTTGAATCAACTCTGGGTCAGATGCCTCTATCAGTTCGGATACTGGAGGATAGTTGTTGATGAGAATTTCACCCATTGCGATCGCAGCTTCTAGCGCTGCCAACCACAACCCACCACAATAAGCGCTGATTCCCCGTAGCTGCCAGTCATCAAACGTTTGATCCGGTGCACCAGAGTTTTCCGGAATCCCATCACCATCTTTGTCAAAGGTCTTCAGGTAAGCTAGCGTCTTAGTAATTGCAGACCAACACTCCCACAAAAACTCAGTATCATTAGACCCTGTGAACACAAAATCCCGATAAACTTGCAAGACAAAGTCACAGGGTAAATCTTTCCACTGATTGCAATCCTGGTAGCTGGTATAGTTGGTCTTCTCCCAAGGATGCTCGTTTGGCGCACCTAAATCATGAGGCGTTGCATCCGCTATTTTGCGAACCGCTTCTGCTTTGTTGTAGCCAATAATGCGGGGTGTCTCGTCGCTGCTAGGAATAGCGCGAGCAAAAGCTTCCAACACTGCCTTATCCAGTCTCGGCCACAACATTGCTAGGGCAAAGGAGCCATACAGCCGTACATCCAGACTCTCGTACCATCTATAATCAATACATTCGAGAACGCAAAACTGACCGATTGGGTCGCGATCGCTAGCGGCTGTCCATAGAGTCCCCCCATCCGCGAGCAGGTACAGCTCATTAAACAGCGCCATCTTAAACCAATTCGGTAAGTCCTCGCGATTTAAAATCGGTTCCTGCCAAGACTGAATCTTTTCTTTCCAAAAGTCAGCGTGCTTAAGGGCAGTCCGAACAATTGACCAAGCATTGTTGCCCGTGCGTCCAAAAAAATCAGTGTAGCGTCGAAAATAGTTGACACCTGGCGCAAATTCTGTTATTGGAAAATCCCAAGCCAGGATAAAGGGAATTTTGCGCGTTCTACCTGGACGAATTGTAAAACGAATTGCGATCGCTGCTGCAATTTGTTCCCCTGGATCGGCAGGTGTCTCATCCTGAATATCTCCTAAGCTCCCATCCGCCGCAAAGGAGTTCCAAACTTCAGCCCCATTACCCGCCGGATTCCAGCGACAGTGGTAGAACACTTCCATGCTGGGATTGGTGACAGTAGAAAAGCACAGTTGCCCTTCCCCTTTCTGAATCTCATCGTGCAGCCTGACTCGATCCAAGAGACAGCCTACCCGGAAGTTATCGACAATCCACTGGTTATAACTCCCAATACTATCTCCCCAGCGCGGTTGATACTCATAAACCGGACTGCCATCATCCCGCACCTGCACCTGGGGTTTTTTAATCGCATTGGTAAACCAACCCACCATATTCTGCCAGGTGAGCATAATGCTCAGAGTAATCGGGGCATCGGTGGGATTGTGGGCTGTCCATTCAAAAACCGCCACCGGATAACTGCTTTCTTGGTAACACCCCGCCCAAATTGGAGACAACTGTTCACAAGTCAGTTGCGTCTGAAAGACATTTTCATAGGTAAACCAACTACGCGGATACAGCGCATGGTAAGTACCAGTATTGCCACTTTTGGATTGGGGGCTGGAAACAAAATCCTCCCCTGCTCCCCTGCTCCCCTGCTCCCCTGCTCCCTTGCTCCCCTGCTCCCCTGCTCCCCTGCTCCCCTGCTCTCCTGCAGCTCCTTGCGAAGCGGGATACCACTGCCAGCAGCTTAGAGTGCCATCCTCTGGCGGTTCAGTACACAAGGCGTAAGCTTTCGCGGCTTGATTTTCTGACTGCTCAAAGACACTAAACTGACAGGCAGGCAGACTTCTGTAGGTATGCTCTCCTCCATCCAAGTGCCATAAATTAAAGTCTCCTCGTGGAGAGCGACCAATACAACCCGCCCCAAACCCCCCCAGGGGCATACCGTGCCAGGGGCCATCGTCAAGATTGCTAGCGTAGCGAACGGTGTAGGGGTTGTCCCAGCCAAGACCAAGGGGACGCTGCCAGCTACACTCAGGGATTTTTGGGCGGGGCGGTAGATAGATCATTTCCTGATTTTACCGAGATCGGGCTAACTGGCGATCGCTAAAGTGACCAGATTTCCCCTTGCAGTTTTACATTTTTGTTGGGAACGCTGCTATTTTCTCAAATCACAACACCCCTAAAATTTTGCTCCAGCTCATCCTCAAAAGGGGAAAAGAAAATCAAAAGTAATTTTTAATTCTCTCCTCTCAATCTAAAAAATTAGCTGTAGCCATTCCACTTCTTAATCCTGCAATTAATCGCCTGACTTATCACGAACCCCTTGAACAATTCTAGACAGTTCACTCTTTTCATCAACAGAAATGCGAGTGGGAGAACCGCTAATAATCCGTTCGTAATTGCGGAACGAATCTTTAATTTCTGGTCCCTCTTCACTGATAGTATATTCGCGGATAGCTGTATCGTGCCAAGACCCTCGCATTTTAAAGACGTTAATAGCACGGGACATTTCTCCTCGAATTTCTACATATTGCAGCATTAAAATTGTGTCTGTAATCGTAGAGATATGGGAATCCGTAATCGAATGAGAACCCATAAACTGGTCTGTTGTATTGGTAAAAAAGCCAGTAATTTCTTCTTGCTTAGCGTAGCCTGTAACACCAATCACAAACTGCCGGAAGGCGTTATTGCTTACTCCCCGTGCTAGCGCTGAGAGCGAATCAATAGCAATTCGAGATGGCTTGAACTCAGCAATTTCCGATTTAATAATTTGCAGGTGGTCTTCTAAGCCAGCGGATTCAGGATAAGAACAGAGGATTTTTAATAATCCTTTTTGTTCCATTTCCTCAAAATCAATTCCCCAGGAATAAGCATTACGAGATAACTGAGCGCGAGATTCTTCGTAGGCAAAAAGAATAGCGCGATCATCCCGTAAACAAGCATCTTGAATAAACTTACTGACTAACAATGTT
>JBFLZA010000237.1:0-12169 GCA_040756535.1 Cyanobacteriota bacterium | reverse complement strand
TGTCCCCGATCGAGGCTGGGTATGTGGAAGCTTGTGTGGAAAAGGTCGATCGCGAACTCAATGCCAAAGTTAAAGCCGCAGAACAAAGAACTCGACTGGCGAACTCACGCACTCGATTAGCGATCGCATCCTCGATTGGTATTGCGATGCTCTCAATCTTTGCTGGCATTCAGTGGAGAGCAGCCGATAGAAGCCAGATTGAGGCACGGATAACTTCCTCAAGAGCAACCTTTGACTCTAATCGAGACACATTGGACGCTCTAAGCGAAGCACTGATAGCGGGCAAGCAACTTCAGCAATCTCTTTGGTTCCGTAACGATCCTACGCTTCGAGCTGAAGTCATGGAAGTACTGGCACAGGCAACGTACTGGGTCAGAGAACGCAACTACTGGGAAGCGGATAATGCCTACATCAACAGTGTTAGCTTCAGTCCCGATCTGCAACCCCAAGATCAAATTATCGCTACTGGTGGCTTCGATAACACAGTAAAACTGTGGAGTCTGAAGGGAAGAAAACTCAAAACACTGGAAGGACATACCGACATAGTCACTGCCATTAGTTTTAGCCCAGACGGAAAGATACTTGCAAGTGGTAGCTTAGATGGTCTTGTCAAACTTTGGAAACTGGATGGCACATTTTTAATAGATTTGAATACAAAATTAGTAGACAAAAACAGACAGCCTGTTCCGGTTTGGAGTGTAAGTTTTAGTCCAGACGGACAAACAATCGCTACTGCTAGCGGTGACGGAACGATCATTCTTTGGGATAGCAAGGGAAATCCGCAGAAAATCTGGAAGGGGCATAACGAAGCCATACGCAGCATCACTTTCAGTCCAAATAGTCAGACAATCGCTACAGCGAGTGAGGATATAACTGTCAAGTTTTGGGATCGAGAAGGGCAACCAGTTCGTTCACCCCTTACCGGGCACAAGAAACTTGTTTATCGAGTGCGGTATAGCCTAGATGGACAAACAATCGCCACTGCCAGTGTTGACGGAAGAGCGATTCTATGGGATAGCAAAACCGGAGCCAAAAAATTCGAGCTTACAGGACATGAGAGTGAGGTTGTTGATGTTATTTTCAGTCCTAATGGCAACACAATCGCTACTGCTAGCAGAGACAATACTGTCAAACTTTGGAATCCCAACGGTGAACTGCTGAGTACTCTAGAAGGACACAAAGATCGAGTCAACAGCCTTAGTTTCAGCGCCGATGGTAAGTTCTTAGCGTCTGCCAGCAATGACAAAACCGTCAAACTCTGGCAGCCGAATTACTCCTATCTCATTCCTATTAGGCATCGTAACCGAGTCCGTGTCCTCAACATCAGTCCAAATGGTGAAAAACTCGTCACGGCTGATGTTGACAACAATGTCAGCCTCTGGAATCGCAACGGCAACTTGTTAAAAACATGGCAGGAAAATAAATCAGTTTATGACGTGAGCTTCAGTCAGGACAGTAAAATCGTAGCTGCGGCAAAAGAGGACGGAACAGTAACCCTGCGGAATATAGAAGGTAAACTGCTGAAAACACTCAGCCAGCACGAGGAAGCAGTCGAGAGCGTCAGTTTTAGCCCTGATGGTAAAACTATTGCCACTGCCAGTGATGACAAAATGGTTAAATTCTGGAATCTGGACGGACAAGCTCTAGGCACCCTGCAAGCTCATGATGCATGGATCTACAGTGTTAGGTTTAGTCCTGATAGCTCAACAATCGCCACGACAAGTGAAGATGGTACTGCAAAACTCTGGAATCGGGACAAAAGTTTGCGAGTTCCCCTGAATGACCACAAACGCAATGCTCCGATCTACAGCGTCAGTTTTAGTCCAGATAGTCAGCTTTTGGCAACGGCAAGTCAGGACAATACTGCAATACTTTGGAACCAGAACGGTACGCTGTTACATAAACTGAAAGGTCATACAGCAGCAGTTTTAAGTGTGGACTTTCAACCTGGTAATGGTCAAACAGTTGCCACTGCCAGTGACGATCGCACGGTCAAGCTTTGGACTCAGAAGGGCAGATTGATTACGACCTTAAGGGGACATCGTGAATCTGTCAACTCGCTGCGTTTCAGTTCAGATGGAAAGGTACTAGCGACTGCTGGTTCAGACAAAACCGTTCTTCTATGGAAGGAAATGGATAATTTTACTCTAGATGAATTCATGAAACGTGGATGCAACTGGATGCAAGATCATCGTAAAAACCATGCAGATGAGATAGCCAATATTTGTAATGGCGTTAATCCATGAATCGGATTGGATTGGATAAATTTTTTTAAAAAATAGAAGTTCTGAAAGTATCAGGAATAATGTCATGGAAAATGCAAACAAAAAGCAAACAAATAAAATTGACTGGAAAAAGAAAGGGTTAGGTTGGATACCCGACTATCCCGATCTACGAGATTATCAGTTAGACCACAAAGATATTCAGAAAAATGGCAGACTCAAACGAGAAGCGGTTACTAATGCGATTGAAAATCTTTCAGAAAATATCATCGAAATCCTCAATACTTTACAGAATTATCTGAAAAAGGAAAACCAATCCAATAATGAACAGCCAATCGAAGATGAAAAACAGCCAATCGAACCTGTCATAGCAAATATAATTAATGAAATTACCAATCAAGCTTTTGGTGGTATTACCTTCGTAAATGTTAGACTTCATAGGTTCTTGAGGGAGCAACGTCAAGAACAGAAAGCTTCTCTTATATCAATTGATAGTCAGCGTAAAAATGAATTAGTAAAGCTAATTTTTGAACTAAAAAACTATCTGATTATTTTAGTACTCAAAAATTTATTGAAGTTACCAAGAAAGGATAATCCTATTGAAAATCAAATTGCCTTCAAAAACTTAGATCTAGATAAAGTTAAATTAGCTCTAGATAAATTTGATTTATGGGAGAAGCCAACGCCAGACAAAATTGTTATTTGGTTAAGAACAGAAGAATTCGATCCCATTACAAAGTTTCTTGTGATGCAGTTCCAGCAAGGTTCTGGAATTTTGGTGGATGGCATTGTTGGGCTTGAGACTTACACAACTTTAAACGAGTATTTTCGTAAATCTGACGATGTAGAAAAACTCAAGGCTTGCATCGAACAACCCCAGCAAAAGACTTCTTTTTCACCGAAAACGAGGCTTGTTTCTATTCCATCACTGATATCCGACAAGCTCTTGATCGTGATTCTTAACGAGTTAAAAATTAGTTCTGTGAAGCAAATCCGACAAGAAGTTAAGGATAATCAAAAACTTTTTGAGGTTGACTTCCTTAAGGGCATTGGCGTGGAAGAAGATTGTGACATATTTGCCACTCTGATGGGAAAGCATTTTAAAAACTTCGATGAAACCCAAGCAGAAACTTTTTTAGATGACATTTTAAAAGCTTATGGATTATCTACGCCAGAATCCTTCGCTCTAATATTTTACAATGAATTTTTTGTGGTTGAGCCACTTGTTTCATTTGTTGTAAAAATTATGTCACCTCTGGCTCATTGGAAACATCTACCGCTTGAAAAAGCCGTAACTGATGCTATAAAGGAAGCTAATAAGCTCTTTCATAAAGCTTTTTGTAATGACGATAAATTAACTAATATACGAACATCACAGGATGCGAGTAATACGGACGCAATGTTTAATACTGTGGGGATGGAAAGATTAGCAAGAGAAGCACTTCAGCAAGTTACTCAGTTGTTTGGCGATGGAATAAAGTTATCCCTACAAGAAAAACAAAATGACAAAAATAAAAATGACAAAAAACAAAATGAAATTAACTCTACTTTGTGCTTTTACTTTATTGTCAAAAAATTCCTGAATGAGTTCATCCCTATAAGAAAGCCAGACGAAGTGATTCAGGAGCGTCAGGCTAATATTTTTGACAAGCAAGAACTGTTTGAATTAAAAAAATTACCTGATGAGAAACAACCCAAAACAGATACAGAACTGGAACTTTTTCCAACTCCAGAGCTACAAATTCCAGTTACTAACAATTTAATCACATCCTTTTTATCTAGAGGGTTAATAGAGCAGAATATTCCGAAGCCGTACCTTTTTCTTCCAAGCGTAGTCGATTTAAGTTATTGGGATTCTGCGGTTGAAGATCAGGGTGCTTTGCAATCATGCACGGCTTTTGCTGCTATCTCCTTGATCGAGTATTTTGCCAACAGAAGCCGTGGTAAGTCTACCGATTTATCTCCTCTGTTTCTCTACAAAGCTGCCCGTAACCTCATGTCACTTCATGGTGATGTTGGTGCCTCTGTGCGGGAAACCATGAAAGCAATGGCACTCTTTGGTGTGCCGCCAGAACAGTACTGGACTTATGAAGAAGATAAAGTTGATGAAGAGCCACCACCTTTTTGCTATTCCTATGCTCAAAACTTTCAATCACTAAAGTATTTTCGCCTCGACTATGCGGACATGCCAACAGAAGTTTTGCTGTCTCAGATTAAGGCAGTCTTAGCAGCCGGATTCCCTTGTATGTTTGGATTCAGTGTTTACACTTCTGCTTACCAAACCTGCAATCTTGACAAGGGCTATATTCCATTTCCAAGTATGGAGAAAGACCGTGTTGTGGGTGGACATGCAGTTGTTGCTGTTGGTTATGACGACTTACAAACCATTCCGCGTGCCGATCGCACAAGTGTTTCACGCGGTGCCTTTCTCATCCGCAACTCTTGGGGAACTGTGTGGGGAAGGGAAGGCTATGGTTGGATTCCCTACGACTATATATTGCAGGGATTGACACGCGATTGGTGGTCGCTGCTCAAATCTGAATGGTTTGATGAAGATAGCTATGGATTAGGAGCAAGAAACATTGGTGGTGAACACAATAAGCGCGGTCAATAAGGGGGTAATAGATAATCAGAAGATAACAAATGAGGTATTCGTATAAGATCAGAATGCATTAAGAGTAGGTTTAATTAATGTTTAGCGTTGTTTTACTCACCCTAACAGATGAGTTATCAAAAACTATCAAGCGATTGGAAATAATTAAATGAACGTGATTAAAGATTACATCACGCAAGATTTTGACTTACTTGATGGAAATCTGGCTCCGACTAAGGCTATTGACGAACTTAAAAAGAACTACGGAGTTGTTGTGGATCAAGAAAAAAATCCACAGGCACTAGTCGTTGCAGAAGACTTAGAGCGAGCAGCTAACCGTGGTGCATCCTCCTTGCTGCATCCAAAATCCGGTTTACCTCCAACCGTACTCGTAGGCTGTCAAGTCAAGATGCAAGATTTAGCCGATCCAGCAACGATGACGCTGTTCAAAGTAGGGGCGAGGGGAGCTATAGCCTTAGATGACGAAGGAAATATTGTTGGTGTCCTACCCGTCGAAGCTTTAAATCAATATTTGGATAATACTCCTGTTCAGCGGACAATTTCCGAGCTGGCTCCCTCAGGTGGTGGTGGCGATACAGGATTGCCTGGTGCACTCCAACTTCCCAATGGCATAGTTATCTGTACTCAATGTGGTCACCCCAACAATGTCCCCTTCCTCGATCCGGAATTTCTACCTCGGTGTAAAAATCCGAATCAACCACCCCATACAATAAAACTGGCTGAATAGGAGGCTGTGATGTTCAGTGCTGCCCTCGATAAAGCAACCAGCCTCTTTGAGCGTCGCTTTCTGATTAATGCCTTTTTTCCTAGTTTCATCTTTTGTGCCCTGTCTGTTGTTGTTGCGATCGCTGGGCAAGGAAATTTGGGAAACGCTGCCAACGCTTGGAATCAACAAAACACCGCTTTCCAAATAACTACAATTGTTGGCTTCATCAGTTTAGTGACTTTCTTCTCTGGCATATTAGCCAGCCAAATAACCACAATTGTTCGCTTGTACGAAGGCTACTGGAATTTCCCGTTGAGTCGATACTTAAAAGATATCAGCAAGAGCTGGTATCAAGACCATCTCAATGAACTTGGCGAAAGACTAGACAAAAACCCCAAAGACCCTTGCTATGAGGAAATTTACTTAAACTACCCACCTCCTACCCGGCTTGAGCAGGTAATGCCAACCCGCTTTGGTAACATCCTGAAGAATGCTGAACTCTATCCGCTACTTCGCTATCAAATTGACTCCGTCCTCATCTGGCCTCGTCTTTATAACCTATTTCCAGAGCGTTTTATCCTGACTCTGGCTGAGGCGAGAAGCTCTTTTGAATTTATGCTAATCATATCTTTTTTAGGTGGAGCTTTTGCGCTGCTGAGCGGTATCTATCTAACCCTTGTTGGTGCAACTTGGTGGTTATTCCTGCTTTGCTTCTGGGGGGGATTGTTGGTAGCTTGGTTTGCTTATGAGGCTGCTTTAGGCAGCGCACGCCTCTATGCTCAACAAGTCAAAGCTGCTTTTGATTTGTACCGCAACGAACTGCTCAATCAGATGCGCCTGCCACTGCCAACCGACCTCAAGGAGGAGAGAGCGCAATGGAAGCAAATAGGTCAGTTTCTGTATAGCAATTTGCCCGGTTCGTGGAAATACACTAACGATGAGGCTGATAGTTCTGGTCACAAACAACCCTGATGAATGCAAATTCCAAGTCAACGCAGTTCTCTATGCCCCTCAGTCGTCTAGGGGTGTTTATCGCTATTCCAATTTCAGCCTTTTGTGCCCTTTATCTGGGGTGGCATGAAGCCCAGACTCGTCTACCCATCCCTGTCCCAGTGCGCGATCTACCAGCCTATCATCAGATTCAATCAACCGATTTAGTTCAACGACCCTTCTCTGGCAAAATTCGGACTTCAGTCACTTTAAAGCAACCCAAGCAGATTGTAAGCCGCTACACCCTGACCCCAGTCTCTAAGCAAAAGCCACTTAGCGAAGGCAAACTTGGCCCCATAGTGGATACTGCTCACATCTCTAATACTGTTGCCATTGGCATCCCAGCGACACCTGCGATGGTGTTGGGTGGCAACCTTGAAGCTGGTGATATTGTAGACGTTATAGTTACGCCTGCTGCAACAGGGTCAGAGCCTCAACTCAGGTCAGTTCTGCTCTCAGACATTCTGGTTTTAGATGTCAAGTCGATGCGAGACAACAAGTCCCCTGCCAATCAGATGTCTGATTCATCGTTTGTGGTGGTTGTTGCCCTACCTGTAGCCCGTCGTCAAGAATTTGCTACTAACAGTGTCGGAGCCAAGCTACTTATCACTCGCAAACTTTGATAGTGCAAGAAATAATCAAAGCAATTAGGGCAAAAAAAAGAGTTCGACAAGCGAACTCAGGGAGAAGGGTTTACCGCCAAAATCAAATAGTGTAACGGTAAATACTTCCGATAAAGCTGTAAAAATTTGTTGTGTCCTTGTGACAATCCATTACTGACCAGATGCTTCCTACGTGCTGACATAGCTTCGATGCCCCTGTTGATCGTTTTAGTCAAAACACTCAACAATTACTGCTGGGATAAACGCTTCAGTTTCTCACCGCCTAAAAGTCGATCGGCGTCTTCCAGCAAGCCAGGAATTTTGTCAGCGTGAGGACTATTCCGTAAACAGTATCGCAGGTCTAATTCTTTGACTCGGTCTGCTCTGCTACCAGGGAACCAGTGACTGGCACCGTCTAGCAGATTGTAACGCCCTTTGGCGTATTCCACCATGTCGTAGGCAAGAGCCAGATTCCTCAGCCATAGGATAGCAGGAATGTTGACAAGTCCTGGTGTTTCTTCATGTTGGGGCAAGCCAATCTGCCAGGTTTTCACCCACTCTTCTCCCAAAATAGCGATCGCTTCTTGCTCCAGACGCACGAGAATGGGTGATAAGAGTTCATCCGCTTGATCCAGCAACTCCACGGCCTTGATGTGTTCATCAAAATCCGAGGGTTGATATGCCCCTATGCTTAAGGTATTCACCTGAGGATGGGACAGGCAAAATAAATCATTAAACACCATCGGACTCAGAGGTGCACACAAATCCGCTAACTTCTGGGGAGGTTTTTGCAGCATTCCCCCTTTATCTGAAGGGCTGATGATAAAAACGCCCATATCGTGGCGGGCGGCAGCTTCGATTGCAGGCCAGTTGGATTGATTGATGTAGTACCAGTGTAGATTGACGTAGTCGAACTGGTTCGTTTCAATCGCCTTAACGATGACATCGGTTGGGCCGTGCGTAGAAAAGCCCACAAATCTGACCTTACCCTGCTCTTGTAGCTTCCGCACCACATCCAAAAAGCCACCAGGGCGGATGCAATCATGCAGCAACCAGTGTGTATTAATGCCGTGCAGCCCTAGTAAGTCAACATAGTCTAGCTTGAGATTCGTCAACGATTGCTCAATCTCACGCTGAAATTCTTTCGGGCTGTATTCCAGCATGACTTTAGTCTGGACAATCATTTGCTCACGGGGAAGCTTAGCCAGAATTCGTCCTAGCTGCATATCAGACGTACCATAGGCACGAGCTGTTTCAAAGTGGTTAATGCCGACTTCTAGAGAGCGATGAACTATCGCTTCCAAATTCCGCTGACTACGCCGACGAACTCGCCACATCGGTCGATCTTTCCAACTATATTGGTATCTCATGCCACCACATGAAAATACCGGCATTTGCAACTGAGTCCGCCCAAATCTTCGATATTGCATCGCCATAAAATTCTCTCGCTCATCAATTAGTCTTCAGTCACTAGTCACCCGTCAACCCTTACTAGTATGGCTAATGACTAATGACTGATAACAGATGACTCCCTTACAAAATATTTGGAAGTTAGATAGGCGAGTGCTTAGTCGCTAATGAGCATCAACTAGCTGACAATTAGCGATGTCACATTTCCCGAACAATGGGCTTACCGTCTTTGACTTCGCCAATGAGAATTTTATCGGCAACACCGACAAATAAGCCATTTTCCAAGACGCCTGGAATATTATTCAAAGTCTTTTCCAGTTCAGCCGGATTATCGATGGAGTCAAATTTCACGTCAATCACCATGTTGCCTTGGTCGGTGATCACAGGCCCTGCTTTTTTGACCCCCATGCGTAATTCTGGCTTTCCGCCTAGCTTTTCAATCGCACGCATTACAGGTGTCATCGCCATCGGTATGACTTCCACGGGTAGCAGGAACGTAGAACCCAATCGCTCAACTATTTTATTCGCATCGACAACAACGATAAATTGGTTAGCCAAAGCATCGACCACTTTCTCACGAGTATGAGCTGCACCACCGCCTTTGATCAAATTCTTTTGAGGATCGACTTCATCGGCACCATCGATGGCAATATCAATATGGTCAACAGCATCCAAGGTGGTTAAGGGAATCCCATACTTTTTCGCCAAGACTTCTGCCTGAAAGGACGTGGGGATGCCTGTGATATCGTTGATCTCACCGGACTTGAGGCGGTTTCCTAAGTACTCAATAGCATAAGCGGTGGTTGAACCCGTACCCAGTCCCACAATCATTCCTGACTGCACCAGCGCCGCAGCTGCCTTGCCGACTTCCTGTTTCATTACCTTAACGGGATCGGTTTCTGCACTCATGACAAAAGTCCTTTTTAATTAATTGAGTAGTTTTGGTGAAATTGCCAAGAGTAGCGTAACATGAATCACCGTATATAATAATTTGCTCAATCAAGTCTTCAATTAGTACTAAAAGAAACTATTTTTTAAAAATAGAACCCCATTGGCAAAAAATTGTTTTTGAATAAGCCCTCATATCTTTGCTGTTATTTCTATCCCCTATCCCCTATTCCCTATTCCCCGTTAAGGAGTTTCCTATTTTCAGATTAGACACCATGAGCGGAAGCTCATAAGGAATGGATGAAAATATTTCACTCCTGACTCGGAGACTCCTGACTCCTGACTTCTATTTTCAAGTTAGGCTTTCCGCCCTGTTCTACAAGAACTCGCATACAATCAAGAATTTCTAGCACTTTGAACTCACAAAATACGGGTGCCGTTTCCTCAATCTCTTAAGGAGACTAAGAATGACAGCACCCGCTGTGAAATTTCACTTGTTGTTAACAGCTAGTTTGATATTGGCAACATTTTTGAACGGCTCTAATCTAACTATCCAAACGGATAATCGGCAGCGACTTCAAAAGTTCTCCAATCACTAGGAGTTGCTAGCTTGAGCCGATAAAAGCTCTTTAAGCTTAGCCAAATCATCAGCCCAACGTGGATCAGGTTGAATTCCTCCTTGATCAGTGTGTGTTGTTGTGCTGCTAGATGAACTCCCACGCTTGGGCTTTTTATTGCGACGGGCAGGAGGATTGTTGTTGTTGCTAGCTGGGCGTTGTTGTTGCTCCTCTTCCTCTTGCTGTTGACTTTTTGAACGCGGCAGCGCTTTTTCGATTTTTAGAGCGCTTTCTTTGAACATGTGACCATTGAACTTCTCAATGAGTTCATCAGCCTGTTCATCAGTTGGTACGGTGACAAAAGCAAAACCTCGGCATTTGCCAGTTTTGCGATCTTTAATTACTTTTGTTGTCACAGTGTCACTGGCATCGGCAAATACAGCGTGTAGTTCATCACGGTTTACCTCTTCTTTCGGTAAGTTGCCTACGTAGAGACGAACGGACATGAGCTAGACCTCCAGAGTTGGATGAAAACAAATTTGTGGGCACCTACAGTCCTATTGGCTAAGGATGAACTAAATTGACGAACGATTTCCGCGTCCAGACAATCTCGGACAATCCTTCCCATATTCAACAGAACAGACTGATGTAGTATAGTCAAACTCCTCTATATCATTCACCCCGATCAAGTACGATCCGCATTTAAACCTTTGGCTCGCAAGCGACAGGATTAAAGATAATGGTTTTCCTTCTATCTTTGATTATTACAGAATCTTTACACTATTCATAACGTACCACGCTCTTTAACAGGGAAGCTAGTATAACAGACATATTTCAGCCTTTAGCTGTAGCTTCAAAGAAACCTGTGTAACCCTCCGAAGGAGTTGAGGAAACAATTGCGAGGCTTTTTTCTCGCAACCCTGAACAAAAGAAAGTCGAAGCGCCCAAAGCTAAATCACCTCAAATGTAATTGACAGAGCAGCCAACTGATTTGTTTCGATGCTGCGATCGCTTGTTGCGGATTCACTAATGCTATCACTGCTACGGGTAGAATTTCTTACACTGCCACGAGTGCTACTGGTGAAATCGTCGAGCAAATTGTCAATCACCTCACCCGCTTCATTTTGCTCAGGTGATGTTTCTAATGTTACTGGCCCACCACGGGTAGTATCTGAGCGTGTGGCGACGATGTCTCGTAAAGTTTTCAAGCCTTTACGTAAAGGCGTTCGACTGGCAAGAATTAGCACTTCAGCAACCCCTTTCGGTTCTTGAGTAACGAGACGGAAATTATCTGTTTTCGGGTTGGGAATTTCTTTTATTTCACCAGCCTTTACTAAGGTTACCTCTTCTGCGGCAGTCCAGTGGTTGGGAAAAACAACAGACATTTCACCCGTAGGGTCAATCACCAGTACGCTGAAATAAAGGTCATTCGGTTCGTTGTTTGTGACCAAGATTTGTACTGGAGTTCTCAAGGGAAGTTTTCGAGAATCAGGGGAAATGGTTGGTGTAGCTGAGATGGGAGAGGTTTGTTTGCCAAGAGAACCACCGCGAGTTGTGAAGGGGTCAGCAATAACTTTCCCTCCACCTTCTACCTGCATGGAGGCAACGACTTTGAGGCGTGAGGAATTGGTGTTTAGGGCAGTTTTGATAATATGGGCAGCAAGGAGGGAATTGAGTTTGGAATGTAGACGAGCGATCGCATTTTTGACCGTTTCACCGCTCATCCCAAACGAGTCAGGAATCACTTCCAATGCTGGTGTAAATAGACCTAAACTCCCCACTTCTGGAAGTTTTGGTGCTCTAACTGACTGCAATTGTTGTAGGTATGCAGATGTCATCCGCCCAAAGATATAATGTACTTCTTGTGTTTGCAAAGGTAGGGCTTCCATACGGGGAATAGCAGTAATGGCCTGTTTCGCCGTTCCTGCATCTGAGCTTAGGGAAGGGTCAAGACCAATCTTCAATGCTAGGTTAGGGGGAATATTGCGCGATCGCTCTTGTAACAGAGCACCAGGTGGTACGCGATCGAGTAGCTTAGCTTTCCCCACCAAGCCTTCGCGCCGTTCTAACTGCACCCGCCCTTGTTCCCGTCCTTGGGAATCAACAGCCGAAAGAATCGCACCTGTATTAAAAGCCGCGAGACTATTGGGGTCAAGTCCACCCAGCCACAATTCCGCTTG
>JBFLZA010000236.1:0-12172 GCA_040756535.1 Cyanobacteriota bacterium | reverse complement strand
TGTTTGGCTTGCAGCATCTTGTCGTGATTCGTTAATAAGTTGAATAAGATAATAGACTTCTTGCAAAAGTCGAATTTACCCCCCTTAGTACCCCCTGTATCGTGGGGGAAACTAACTCCCTCCCTGAAATCAAGGGGAGGGTTGGGGTGGGGTACTTTGTATTTTTGCAAGAGGTCTAATCTGTGGGAAATATGAATAATTGTTACGCAAGTCGAGAGCCTATCTCTCTTAAAAATACTTATCTCTCAAGGCGTTACCACTTATGCACAACTGTGAGCAAAATTAATTTTTTCACTAGTGATGACCTGAGCGAGATAGCAATATTAATAGTGATAGATTTCCAGACTAGATTTAACTTACCCGATTCGCCTGTGCTATCGATCACTCAAAGTTGTCCATAGTGCGATCGCATTTTCACAAGACAGGTTCTAAAACACCAATTCAGTATTCAAAATCTAACCCCTCAGCCCCCTTCCCACCCCCGTCATTCCCCCCGCAACGGAGGGAGGACAGAGGATAAAGCTTTTTATTCACTTTATTGGACTTTGGACAAAAGAAGGATTTGTTCGTAAAGAATTTTCGCGAACTTCTCTCAGCCGAATAGGGTAATACTCAACCGAGTTAGGTGGCAGTTAGCTTTTTGTGCCTCCTTTTTTTGCCTTTTTTAACTATCTTGTGCCTGAGGCGAGGGCTTTGACACTCCCCATTAGCTCTTCCTGGTGAAAAACCTCTGTGTTTGGGAGAATTAGCTGGTGTGCCAATCTGGGTAATTAGCCAAAAACAAGTAAAAATAGAAAGATTGGCAGCGACGCTGCCTTTACCAATTCAACGTATCCGGTTGACAAATCACCACAGCGAATACACCGGGAACATGATAATTATCGAGTCGGTCAGGTATAGCGTAAGTACAGATCGACGGAGAAAAAACACTATGACCGTCACAACTACACCTGCTGAGAATTATCCTCTAGGGTGGATTAATAACGGTAAAGGAATACAGGTTGAAAAGAAAGAACTTTCTAGAGTAAAACATTTTAAATATATAGTTAAGTTTGATTTAATGGCTTGTTTTGATACTAAGCATATTTTGACCGTTGAAGGTTTTAATTATTTAAAAGACATTTTCAATAATGATTTAAAAGAGGTTAGTTTACATGATAATAGTACACCTTTTTTTATAGATATTGATGCTAATATTTGGAATTTAAAAACAGACATAAATGCTAATTCTTTAATTTTAAAGATATTTAATATGGATAAAAATATTCATTTTTGTCTTAACTATGATCACCGTTCTTGGTATAGCCACGACCAATTAATAGATTTGTCTATTCTTATAGCTAAAGATAGGAAATTTAGCTATGGCAATATAAACTCGAACCTGAAAAAAGATTATTTAGAAGCTGCTGCTGATTTGTACAACGAGTTAAATAGAGATGGTTACACCCCATGTGACAAAGTGATTGAGTTAGCTGATTTTTTTCTAAAACATCCTAAAATAAATGATTCTAATAGAGTAGCTCGAAGGAAAAAGATTAGAGAATTGGCGCTTAGTACCTGATAGATTTCTATTCGGTCTAGATATTACACCCGTACCACGACCCTATGGCTAAAACCCTAGAAGACCGAAGTTATATCCATCAACCGAACACTATAAAAGGAAACAAACCCATCAACATTGAGCATCCCTATTCAGAAGTTCGCGGAAATTCTTCGCGAACAAATCCTTCTTTTGTCCAAAGTCCAAACAGAAGGGGGAGTAAAAATTCCCCTTCCCGCATCGGGGAGGGATTCTTCGAGAATTACTGAATCGATGTTCTAGATGGCGAGTTAGATAACGCCGTTGGTAATTCAGGGGATGGGGTGCATTCCTAAGCAAGCCCAATTTCCCCTCTATTGAGGCATAATCTAAAATTCCTACAACTCTGCCCTTTGATAGTGTGTGCCTGACTGGAAGCGAGTTTAAGCTGAAACCTGTTAGTCAACTAGTTTGAGGCAAAATTATATGAGCCATTATGGAACTCCCGAAAAACCCAATCCATCTACCGACCCCGAACAGGAGCGGAGTGAGCAAACATCTAATCTCAAAGACACGGTCGATCCACAGGATTTAGCGCTGAAAGGTCGCTCCGTCTCCAATCCTGATGAACTTGGTAGTAACCCAGCAGTGGTTCCTCAAATGCTCAATGAACCTGCTGTTATAAGGGAAGGTTTCGATTTCAACAGAGACGCAGATTGATAACTTTTCAGCAGGGTTTTGCACGGAAGAGTCTTTCAATGCAAGGGAAATTATCGAGGGCTTACCGAGGTGGTTTAAAGGTAGGGTGAGCTATGCCCATTCTACGAGCAATGCCTCTTGCAACAGGATGATTTTTTTGTCAAAGTAAGAGCGTCCAGTCTGTTGCGAAAGGAATTTGCAGGAGTGAATCTTAGCCTGCAATCAACGTTCTATGATTGACCCTATCGGTGCCTCTGGTGCAAATCACACTGACAGTACTCTTCCAGAAAATTGGAACTATGAGGCGACTGTCGATCAGGTTGAAACAATAATTAAGCAGATAGAAGCAGGTGAACTGGAATTGGCTGAGGTTTTCGAGCAATTTGCTGCCGCTGTCAAGTACTTGCGTCAATGTGATACGTTTTTACAAGGGCGGCAGCAACAGATGGATTTAGTTATTGAAACACTCGAAGAAGAGTCAGACTTCTAGGAGATGCGTCGGGACGCAACGGGTGAAGTCATGAGTCGTTGCTTGAGACTGACGCTCCGGACGCTCCAGAGAAGGGAAAATTTTTGCGACCACACTCATCAGCTGTTGCATGACCGCACCCGGACGCCACCCAAAAGTTTAGCCTAGTCGTTGAATTCCCACATGCCCCATAAAGGCATACCAATTTTGACTAAATCCCTTGAATTCAATATCTTTGAACGTAACTTTGACGTGACTATTATCAATCGGCAACTTAACCGCGTTGTTGGCATCGGGTTTCTCAGTGACGAGAACCAGTTCTGTTCCAGCAGGAATTGCCTGTTTTGAATTGTCATTCAAAAATTTAGCGTCAACTGCCTCTAGTTTGATAATAGTATCGGTGTTAAAGACAAGTTTCAGGAAACTACCTTGAGCGGGTACGGTTTTCTTATCTACAATAATTTTTACGACGTTTTTTTCAGTTTGTTTAGAGACAACATCACTAACACTCTGAACGGATTTGAGAGGCTGCTGATTGATTTGCACATGAGGAGCAAAGGCATACCAATTCATACTGGAGCCTTTGAATTGAATATCCTTAAAACTCAGCTTGTAGTGATTATCGTTGGCTGAGGGGTCGCCATAAGACTGAAGAATGAGGAACGTGCCTGCGGGAATGTTCTGCTTTTGATTGCTGGGCAGTTCACTTGAGCTAACAGGAGATTTTTTGATAATGGTGTCTTGTTTAAAGAGAATTCCAACGAGGTTAGCCATATTGAAGAATTACCTGGAAATGAAGGAAAGTAAACGAGGAGATTTAGCGCTAAATAGGCAGGATTTAACTGATACTGCCACGCTTCCGGGCTTCCTTATAAGATGTCCCTACATTTCTTAAGCCTGCACGAATCATTTGTTGTTCTAAAAGGGCAAAGAAACGAGCGCGATCGCCTCCTCGCACAACGGCTTGATTGTGTGCTTCAGCAAGCGCCACCGGATAGCCAAATCCTTTATGAACTTGTGCTAGGGTCAAGCTTAGAGATTGATTGAGTAAATCGGAATTTTCGGCAACCCATTGAGGAACTTCGATACGGGCAATTTCTGTTCCAACGTGGACATAGCAGAAGTAAATTCGGTGTTCACCGTACAAATCTAGAATTCGGGCAGAACTGCGATATAGGGGACTGCGCTGTCCGGGTTGTAATAAGGTTGCCCAAAATGTAGCATCCCGTAGGGGGTCAGTCACCTGACAGGGCAACTTATCGATAATGGCAGCACAGTGAGCGGTACAATCAGGTGTTGGGTGAGGGCAAGCTTGCAGTCGTAGGAAGTTCAAAGCTTCAAGACTACGAGAAGCACTGAGGTATCCTAACAAGGGAACATTAACGGAACGTAGTTGATTCCAAGCATCTAAAATCGGGGGCAAAATGCGATCGCGTGCTTCCCCTGGCATTCCTTCCAAAAACCAGTAAATCAGCGAACCATCCACCATTGCTAAGTTAGGAATATCAAAGTGTGGGCCGGGGGGATTCACCCAACGGCAAGCCATTTCTGCTAACATTGTCGTCTCTGAAACGGTGCGTCGATGGCCCATCCACTCTTCAGTGCGAATGCCCCACTGCCGGGAAACGTATAAATCTTCGGGTCGGTAAAATACTTCGGGTAAGTTATCGAGTAGTGGGTACAAACTCTGTCCGTAGTGCAACATCACTCGACCGACATTAATCAGATAACAGTAGGCGATTTCGTGGTGAGATGGGGCAATCTGAGAACCATCAGTCGCGAAGATGGTATGGCTTTCTGGGGGAGGATTGAGGTCAACGCGAGTATCTAGGGATTCTACAGGAGTAGCAGCAGTAAACGTCATGCGATCGCGCCATTGCTGTTGCCGCTTCACCAGTTCATCCTGTTGGGACTGAGATTGCCATAGCAATGTGTGAGCAAGTTCCAATCGCTGGCGACTTGCCGCCGCCTCCACTCTTAAGTGCTGACTAATACCAGGAATCTGCCCTGCAAGTTTCGTTAAATCTAACATGGGTCGAAAGGTTGAAAGTTGAAAAGTTGTTAGTCCAGTGGGGTTCAGTCAAGTTGAAAGTTAACCAGGTAATAAGTTGAAGGAGGAAATGCAACCTTCTAACCTTTAACCTAAACAGACCAAACCGAGAAATCTTGCACAAACTCAGCCAAAGACAATAGCTGAATTCTTGGGTCATTAGCGATCGCTTCTCGCTGAGCGATGGTATTGTAGCCCCAATCTGCCAGGTAGAGATTCACCTCGTTGAGATCGGGTTGCTGTTGCACTGATTGTAAGGTTTTCAGTCGGTCTTCCACAAACCATAACGTTGCTGCTTCACCCGAAAATTCCTGTATCAGTTGCCGCAGCGTTTGGTGTTTGGGACGTTTGCATTCTTTCCCAATAATTCTATCTTCAGATAGTTGTATGCCTTGTTGCTGCAAAAGCTGCTTGACGAAGCGCCCCTCTTTGGTTGTAACAATAAATAGTTGTGTTGAAATTGGGGAGGGCGAACTCTGAGCTAAATCAAGGATTTCACGCAATCGCTCAATAATACCGGGGTAGAAGCGATGTAACCCCAACCAACCCTCTAAATCTGTAGCAATCCACTGATCTCGAACAGCATCCAGCTTCTTGCCAATATCTGCTGCATCCAACTTTTCTGTTTCAATGATAGATTGAGCAACCTTTGACCAATCTTGGGAAATTTCCTCTTCAGAGATATTTAGTATCAGTGCCCGGAGTAAAACAGGCATTTCCCAACCGATTTCAACTACAGGCCGCCAGCAGTAGAAGCGAGATGCTAAGTTATCAGGTGGTATCTGATTATCGGGTTTCCAAATTTGTAAATAAGTCCGCCAGGAACTCTGAAAATATTCCAGCAGTCCATCACAAAGTACACCGTCAAAATCGAGGGCGAGAATCGTGGGGGCATCAGCAGGCATAGTTAAAGTCACAGAACTTTTAATTGTGTGTTTTTGCCAAAATATCATCTGTCTTACGGAGGATACGAATGGCGGGTAGAATTGACAGCATAGACTGGTTGTAAAGATCTGCGCTACATGGAAACAGTTGGTCTAACATCAAAAGGGTTTTAATGCTTCTTAGAATGAGGTTTTAACTAATAGCAATGATCCAGATCACAAATTATTTGTATTTACGATCAATTCAGCCTGTAAATACCAACCCAATCAACAATTGGTCACTAGCCTTTTTTCTGTGTTCAAAAATTTTTGCTCTGGCACTCATTCTAAGTAATCTGGCACTCATTCTAGAGAAAAAATAACCTTACAGTATCTTTAAAGACAATTAGTCCATACTCACAGCAACTTTACAGCTAAATGATCGATCTCAGCTTAGGATAATGATGGAGAAAGTTAAGGAACTGAGCAAACCCGATTAAAAACTGAACTTAATTTGACCAATTTACAAGCCTACAATGACTTTATTCTTAGCTCGAACATCTACCTTAAAAAAGCTTTTTAGCTAAGTTAATAACAGTTTTATTGATATACGGGTGCTGTTCTATTACCAATATCGTCTCCCAATTAGCCTGACTAGTGGATTGATGTCAGAAATTTATTGAAGAACCAAGAGGCATCCATGAAACTCAACGAGAACCTTGCCCAACGCTTACTTTTTTGTGTCGTACCTTTAGTCACAGGTTCTGTATTCATTGCTTCGCCTGGGTTAGCTGCTACTTTAGCTAATTCTGAGGCAAGAATGAATTTTAGTAACTTCAGCCACAACCCGTTCAGCGTTGAGACTAAAAAGTATACGAATACTCAGGTAAGCACTAATAGTGACCAAGTTACTGTTGAAGCCAAGGCCGAGGCGACGTTTAACCCGAATCCAGCCGCAGCAAATGCCTTCTCAGCTAGTACAGTTCAGGGCGATGGGATCGACTACTCTGGAAAGGCAGATAGCTCTGCTAACCTGAGCGGTTATAGCTTTATTGTTGGAGCAGGCGAAACGTTTTCCTTTGATTTTTCTGGATTTTTGGGTCTAAAAACCTCTGTCGATCATGCCTTAGAGGCTGCGGATGCAGTTGGTACTCTAGCGTTTCAGGTGTATGACACCACTGACGCCAATGCACCTCTTCTCTTAGACTTCTTCACGCTAGTCGGAAACTTAAATTCTTTAGACAACAGCGATTATCTGGATTTATATAGAAGCGCCAGCATAACCTTGAATCCTACCGAAACGACTTATCAAACTTCGTTCGGCACACAACAAGAAGTGGCGCAGTCTTCTTTTCAGGGTAAGTTTTCCCGAATCTTCAATCGTGTCACTTCTCTATTTATAGGAGAATACAAGACGAACAGTGCTGGCGCATCTTGTTCCGCTCGTTGATCTATCTGGGCAAAGGTGTTCTCGTTTGCCAAGTATCAGTCGCTTTATATCCTCAAGGAAGCTGCATCCGCTTGGCTACACATCGATTCAAAGTCAGCAGAAGCCTAAAACTGAGGATATAAAGGAGGCAAAAGAAGGGGTATTTTACCCCTTCTTTTTTTGGAATTTTACAGTAGCGATCGCTTGACCGCTAGAGGACGCTGGTCATACCAAATCCGGGTTAATTACCCCCTATTTCTCCAAAGCTGGGGAGCTGGGGAGAAAAAAGGCGGAAAAATTTTCAGGGGGTTTATGAGGCGGATTTAGTATCAATCGTTACCTGAATGTCACGAGCTACAGTATGAAAGCTTTCAATCGATGAGAGAGGGAGATGGGCGCTATATATTGGATATTGTAGTCGTCTATTCTCTGATGAGAGGGATACAAGAAGGATGAACAACCTGGAACATCAATCTATCAGTCAGATACGACTTCTTTTTATACAGGCAAAAAATTTAGGCTGTAACGCTCATTCTACAGAAAAACTTAACTCATCGTATCTTCAAATACAATTGGTGCATAATTACAGCAACTTTACCACAAAGCTATTCGTCTCCGATTACGATAAGAATGTAGAGAGTTAAAGGCTTAACTGAACGAGAAGGATAGGTAAATTTATAAGGTCTGAAGCTTAAGCCTGATAACAATTCTTCTGTAAACTAATTCATTTATTCTACCAGGAACTGTTTTCTTATAGTAATAACAGTTTTTTCCATCGAATCGGTGCTTTTTACCCCCATTTAGTCAGCTATTTACGTTTACGAAAGGGTTGCTTTCATCAATTTTTTGAAGTCAAAAGAGGCATCCATGAAACTCAACAATAAATTTGCTCAACGCTTAGTTCTGTGCGCTGCACCTTTAGTTACTGGTTCTGTACTCGTTGCTTTACCTGGTCTTGCTGCTACTCTGGCTACTTCTACAGGCGGAGTGGGATTTAACAATTTTAGTCACAATCCTCAGGATACTCAGACTGGAGCATTTACTGATACATTAGCGATCGCAAATGGCAGTCAAGTTACTGCTGATGCTGGCGCTGACGCTGCTTTTATCGTAGATAATACCAATCCTGCTCGAACAGAAGCCTTCCACGCAGGTGGCACTATAGTTCAGGGGAGTGGTAAAGACTACACCGGACGGGCAGACAGCAATGCTCGATTAGCCGGTTACAACTTCAATGTTGGCTCCGGCGAAACCTTGTCCTTTGATTTTTCTGGATTTCTAGGGTTAAACACCTCTTATGACTATGAAGAAGAAGCAACCAATGCGTTCGGTACGGTAGCGTTCCAGTTATTTGATGTCACTAACGCCAATACGGCACCTGTTTTCTTAGACTATTTCACCATCTTCGGGGAGGTAAATTCTGAGAACAATTTTGATTTCTTGAATACTGATAAAAGTGCTAATGTAGCATTGAATTCTACCGAAATGACTTCCTTTGGAGGAGACCAAGAAGTGGCTCAGTCCTCTTTCCTGGGTAAGTTTTCCCGATTGTTTGAACGTGCGGCTTCTGTAGTTTTAGTAGCCTTTAATACAAACTCTTCTGGAGCATCTTGCTCTATCCGTTAAAAGGTTGAGAAACTGTTATTTCAGAAATCTACCAATTCAATAATTGGCTTGTATCCTCCTGCCCTTGGAACCGGATTGGCTCTGTATCGCTTCACAGTAAGCTAATGCCTTTAGGAGGGGAGATAAAGCAAACAAAAGGAGGGGTAATTCCCCTCCTTTTTGACACTTAAGGCTCCTATTTATCCCTCTCTGACTTTAAATGAAGTGGAAGGATAAAGCTAACTTTTTGGACGTTCCTACTCACTAGAAATCGATTCATTAATGGTAGGAGGAACCACTCCTGGATTGCCCCGTAAGGCTTTTAGGGCAGGCACAAGGGTGCTGTCCCTACAGAAAATCGTCGTTTCCATGATTAATGAACCGATATTATAGCTGTTGAACTCGATGCAGAACTACTACTAGAACTACAGCTGAAGCTACTGCTGTAACTTTTGCCTGACGAAACGTTCACTGTAACAATTTGAGTGATTGTATGCTCACTGTCTTCTGAAGAAAAAGCAACGCTACGAGCTTCTGCAAAGCTTTTTCCATCCGCTGACACGATTCGCTTGGATGTGACTTTTTTTTGCACCATAAACAAATTTGTCCTCCTCAAATTAAAGTTACTTTTAATATATTCAATGGAAAGCTTTCTATGCCGATTTACTGTTATGAAGCATATAGGTGAGTTCGCTGGCTAACCACTGCTGAAACATACCATCTAAAAGCTCTTGATAGCGTTGAGGTGTTAATTCAGCAGGAATGAATTCTTCAACCTTCAAAAGATGAAAGCCAAGGTCTGTTTGGATGGGGCCAATCACTTCTCCTAGCGGTGCGCCAAAGACGGCTGCGGCAATATCTGGCTTTAAGTTCCAGCGGCTCGTATAGCCTACATAACCACATTGGTGCCTGCGCTTCTCGTCAGCATCATAAAGATAAGCTGCTTCGTAAAAGCTGATTTCCCGTTCTTCAAGCTGGTAGAACAGTTCTTGTGCCAGTTTTCCGTCGTTGACAATAATTTGATAAAGTAAAACCTGGTCAAAATCTAGCCGATTTTGAGCAAAGAATTTTTCTACCTCTTTGGCAAATAGATGTTCGGCTAGGTTTTTGGCAAGGATGCGATCGCAAATTCCAGCTTCCCACTGTTCGGGTGTCATCATCTGAGCGTCCAGCCAAGCTAAGGTTTCGGCAACTTTCTCTAAACGCTGTTCATAGCGCTGGCGATCGGCTTGGGCCTGAATTTCTCCTGGGGTAACAGTTACTCCTCGTTCCTGAGCGGCTTTATTGATAATTTTTTGATGTAATATTTTTTCGTAAATTTCTTTAAACTGTATATTTTTTTTCAGGAAATCAATAATTTCATCCAGTTCAATGGGTACCGCTGAAGAGTACTTCATAGAATTTTGAATAGTAGATTATGAATTGAAGAGGCGTATGCTCTACGCCTCTTACCTAGTCCTCTTGTTTAGGTCTGACAATTTTATTAAAAAAGAAAAGGAGGGACAACTACTTCTTGACATTAATTGAGGCATTCAGCGAGGTATTGGTTGGCACTACCCTTAAACCCATACCGGGGAATACTCGGCTAGGTACTCCTACTACTGTGAAGCTTTGTCCGCTTGTGCTAGCAGGACTCTTTTGAGCATTACTAGATGCTGGCGTGGAAAAGGCGCTGATGTAGGTGGCAGCAGATGTATTGGTGGTAGGTGTACCGGCAAAATTGGAACTGCTACCGCTGTTAATCACTGAACTTGCTCCCGTCGTCGTGGGTGCAACGGCAGAGGAATTGGAACTGCTGCTGCTGGTGTTCACAACTGAAGTTGCTCCCGTCGTCGTGGGTGCAACGGCGGAGGAATTGGAACTGTTGCTGTTAACAACTGAAGTCGCTCCTGTAGCAGTGGGTGCAACAGCAGAGGAATTGGAAGTGCTGTTGCTGACTACTGGAGTTGCTCCTGGAGTTGTGGGTGTAGTCACAACGGCAGTCGGAGAGGTGACGGTAGCAGCAGGTGTACTTCCTACGGTAGTCGGAGAGGTAACGGTGGCAGCAGGTGTAGTTGCTGTTGCGCTAGTTGTGTTCGGATTGGTTGAAGACGCCGTTGCTGTTGCGCTACCGCTACTGGATGTGGCTCCGGGAGTGAAGTTGCTTGCACTGCTGGTTTGAGTTCCTGTCGGTGATGTTGCCGTTGCATTGCTGGTACTACCAGCGCCAGAACCATTGGCGAAGGAACTGGAATTGCTGCTGCTACTGACCCCCGAACCAGAAGGCGTGAAATTTGAACCAGGGATAGGGATACTGAAGTTACCACCACTACCAGGGAGAGAAACCCCAACAGTAGGGTTAGCCTGGGAAGGGGGTACAACAGTAATTACTAGACTTCCGGCTAGAGACAAATACAATATGCTTTGATTTGGTTTAATCATGGGTCTCTCATGAATTGAATTCAAGTAAGCAAGAGAGCCGAGTGCTTTAATCTTTTGTTGAAGAATAAAAGCAACCGTGACTCTCCAAATATGAACCTGAGATGTTATCGATGAGCTACTGATTAGGGTAAGCAGCTTGGTAAATGTTTTAATCAATAGCTGAGGCTTAAAAGAAGGTTTCTGAAGCTTTAGAACGTACCAGCTACAGCTCCACTGCTGGTGTAGGTTGTACCACCCACAGCTATTGCACCAGCTACTCCACCCGCAACAGCTCCAGAAACATAGCCTCCTACTACATACTGAGGCCCGGTTGAACCGATATAGTATGCGGCTACGTATCCAGAAGACTTAGCAGAATCCTTGCTAGTGCTGTAAGTAGCGGAATATCCTCCTAATCCACCTTTAACTTGGCTTTCACTAGGAAGTTCGCTCTCACAGAAGTTCAGATCGTTAATTGTTAGTGTTCTCATGAATTCTCCTTTTTATTTGACGTAGAAGACGTAATAGGAAAATGCACCAGTAACGGTACCCGTTGTGGTGGCAGCTAATTTACCAGAAGCATAGGCATTAGCATTTGCATAGGCATACGCTCCGCCTCCTTGAATGTTCTTCTCTTGAGAAACGACTTCCAGATGTTCTAAATCAGAAATAATCATGTTTTCTCCGGCTTTAAAAGGTTCTCGGTTGTCATCAGGGAGGAGTTTGAAAAGTTCAACTCCCCCATGTCGCCCCAATTGGGCTTAATAAGCAACAGCGCTGGAAGAAGAACCCGAATAGGCGGAAGAGCCCCATTTGCTGGAATAGGCATCCGCATAAGTACTGGTGTAGGTAGCGGCAAACTTTTTCCCAGAAGCATAAGCACTGCCATAGCTATCAGCAAAGGCAATTCCGCCTTCTACTTTCTTGTCTTGTGCCACAACTTCTAGTACTTCTAAATCACGAATAATCATTGTTTTCTCCTGGTTTAAACGGTTGAGGAATTGTCATTATGGAGGAGTTTGAAGAGTTCAACTCCCCCATCTGGTTCAACTTGGGCTTAATAAGCAACAGCGCTGGAAGAAGAACCCGAATAGGCGGAAGAACCCCATTTGCTGGAATAGGCATCCGCATAAGTACT
>JBFLZA010000235.1:0-12178 GCA_040756535.1 Cyanobacteriota bacterium | reverse complement strand
AACTTCTCTATCCCCTACATGGGTAACACCCACAGACCGCATCCCACTTCCGTAAATTGGTGCTTGATTAAAGACTTTGTAAACTGCCTCAATGGGTAAAGCAAGATTCAGATTACCGACGCTAAACACGATGAATTGAACCAGTGGCGTCGTCTGACGCTGCCTTGAGGGTTGAATATTAATGGATGGGGTATTGATTAAATTACTGTTCATGCTAAATTACAAAAAACTTGTGAATGATGTAGGCTAAAGTGCGGCAAAAGTTAACAAGCTTCAGCATTAGTTTGACTAAGAATGTCTCGAATTGCCTTTAACAATCGCTGTTCAATATAAGGCTTTGTGAAATAAGCGGTAGCCCCTAATTGCATGGCTAACAATCGATGCTTTTCATTACTTCGAGACGTGAGCATTACTATTGGAATTCTGAACAATTTCCGGTCTTGGCGACTGGCAACAAGAAACTCAAAACCATTCATATTCGGCATTTCAATGTCGCAAATGACTAGTTGTACCCCTGAACTTTGCTGCAACTGCTTGATAGCTTCTCGCCCATCTGATGCTTGTAAGACTCGAAAACCAGCCCTTTCTAAAGTGAGTGCCAAGGTGCGCCGCAAGGCGACTGCATCATCAACAACCAGAATTGCCGGCTCGTTTGAGGGTTTAAGGACAGTTGCTGTCTTGGTTACTGATGCATTTTTATTAATCTTGGTGTATTCTGCTCCAGCAGTAGCCGTACTCGACGTTGCGGAGGTTGTTTGCTCTACCACCATCTCTAGCAAAGCCGTTCCATCGATGACAGTAACCAGACTGCCATCCCCCAAAATCGTGCAACCATAGGTATAAGGGGGAGGTGCGATCGCACAACCAAACGGTTTGATTACCAATTCTTGCTCAGTCACCAAGCGATCGACTTCCAAGGCAACAAAGTGCTGCTCTCGTCGTAGTACCAACATCGGCAATGACCAATCTTTGGGCGTGGGTGCAGCAACTAAAACCTTACTAGAGTAGCTTTCTGGCAACGGGCAGCTATAATCCAAAAGCTCAGCCACTCGATACACCGGCACAATCTGTCCCTGCCAGTGCAAAAACTGCTGTGAACCCGATTGTTTAATTTGGTCAGGTTTGGGAATGACAATTTCTTCTATACTGTCCGATGGCATGGCTAGAGGCATGGAACCCACTAAACACACCATTAATTTTGCGATCGTTAGGGTTAACGGCAGCTTCAAGGTAAACGTTGTTCCCTCTCCGGGAGTAGACAGGAGTGTTACACTTCCTTTTAGCGATCGCAACTGGGCTCGTACCACATCCATCCCCACTCCCCGGCCCGACAGTTCGCTCACTTCAGTCGCTGTGGAAAATCCCGGCTCGAAAATGAATTCAAACAATTGAGCATTGGACACTCTAGACACTTGTTCTGGGGAGAGCAATCCTAATTCTAAGGCTCGCTCTCGAATGCGTTCTAAGTTCAAACCTTGACCATCATCCTTGACTTCAATGATGGTATGACTACCCTTATGGTAGGCTCGCATTGCAATTTGACCTTGCTCTGGTTTGCCCTGTTGTTGCCTAATCTGGGGAGATTCGATCCCGTGATCGAAGGCATTACGGAGCAGGTGGAGCAATGGATCATAGAGTTTTTCCAGAACCGCTTTATCCACCAATACCCCTGTCCCACTGAGTTTCAGGTTGACGGGTTTGCGGTAAGTCGCGGATAAATCGCGCAACACCCTAGGAAAACGGTTGAACACTTCACCAATCGGTATCATGCGGGCCCACATAATTTCATCCCGCAACTGAGTCAGCATTTGTTGCTGTTGTCCCAACTTTTGGTCAGTTGCCTGAGAAAACAGAACAATATCATCAACCGCTTCTTCAAGCTGCACCATCTCTTCAAACAAACCTTGCAGCTTGGAGTGCATCGCTCCATAGCTGTCTAATTCCAGAGCATCAAAATCAGCTTGATGAGTCACTAACCCTGATAAGTCACCTTGTGAACGTGAAAGCGTTTGATAGTTGTATCTTAGAGGAGCAACTAACATCTGGTCAGATAGCCCTCGCAACTGTCCCACGATTGTCCCAAATCGAGAAAATCGAGCTAATAATTCTTGAACCGAACGCTGTAATTGCTCATTTTGGAGAGAAAGGCCATTGCGGTTAATGGCAAGCTCACCCACCAAATTATTCATCCGTTCTAGTCGCTCCGAGTCAACCCGAACCGTGAGATTAGATGCAATGGGCGCTTCATTTTTGCGGATTAAAGTTGAACTTGGCTCAATGTCGTTGCGAGGTGAATTATTGGTTTTAGTATCTTGGTTAAGCTGAGATGTTTTATTTAAAGCGAGTTGTCCTGTAACTGACTTATTTCCCTTCAATCCCGCCGGAAGATTTGCCTTATCTTCTCTTGTCGGTTCTAACCTAAAAGTTGGTTTAGGGAAGTCCTCAACCGTTGGCAAGTCTTCATAAATTTGCTCAATGGATTGAACGACGGCTTCTAATGTTTCTGGGGTTGCGGGTTGAAGGTTTGAAGAGTTGAAAGTTGATGGTTGAAGATTTGGAGGTTGGTTGAAACTTTCAACATTGAATTGGCTAGCATTAGACTCTTCAAACTCTGCAAAATCGCTACCAAAACCGTCTTCTAATGAGGGCGTATCTTCTGAAAATTCCTCATTGATAAATACATCTTCAGGCACCCATTTTTCAGCAATAAATTTTGAAGAATTCACTACATTGGAAGTTTCTAGAGGAGGGGAATCAAAAAATAAAAGCTCCTCCTGTACCTGTGTACTTTCAATGTCAGGATAGGCAATAGCGCTACTAAAGACATCCTCAAGTAAGGGGATATTATTTTCTATATCTGCATCTATAAAGCTGGACTCTACAAGCCAATCAGAATCATTAGCATCAACTAAATGTCTGTCTAGCCTTCGGCAAGCCGCCTTCGCGTCTACATCTGTGTTTATCTGTGGGTTTTCCTCTCTAAACCCCCCTGGTTGGACAGACTCGAATTCATGAAATAACTCTGTTGTGTAAGCCTGTGTGAAGAGGGCATTCGTCGCTGTCGCATCAGCTAGTGCCACTAATTTAGTAGAGGGAGTTATGTCCGGGGCAGGGTTGCCTGAAAGTACTGCTTGTCGGATGTGTTGAAAATCAGCGATCGCAAATTGCGTAATTTCTAAAGCCTTGTGAGGGTGAGCCTCCAGAGCTTGAAGAGCCATTTGTGCGATCGCACCAAACGCTGCCTGGTTCAAAAACTCGGCAAACCCAGCAAACACCTCAGCTTGTGCCCGCAATTCTCCGGCGACCTCGTACTCAAAGGGATGAGCCACCACCCTTTCCAAACGCTCTAGCCCCTCGGCAACATCCACTTCAAAAATCGTCCGAGTCATATCTACTCCCAATTCAGCCGAACTAGGAATGTAATGATCAGTTTCGCTAAGAGCATCTCCCAGTTCTTCTTCAATTTGGGCAAAGATGGGTTCGGCTAGGACTAGAGATTGCTCAGCGTCAAAGTAACCAGTCTCGATCTGCTCCATTAACGGCAGGCGCAGACAGTCGAAAGCTTGCAGCAGTTGACTTTCTAGGTCAGTATCAATTTCTAAAGTGTCGCTGTAGAGGGCTTTGAAGATATTTTCTAGACGGTGAGCTAAGGATGCGATCGCATCTAACTCTACACTGGCAGCTCCTCCTTTAAGCGAGTGGGCCGCTCGCATGAGCTCGTGAACTAAAGCTGTGCTTCTTTCCTGCCTTAAAGTCAGTAAACGGGTTTCAATCGTCTGCAACAGCTCAGGAGCTTCTTCAATGAAAAACTGATAGGCAGAGTCACGAATATCAGGATTGATGGGCATAGTTTTCAGGAGTTGAAAGTTGGAAAGTTGGAAAATTGGAAAGTTGGAAAGTTGGAAAGTTGAAAGTCATAACCTGTAACCTGTTAACTTTCAACTTGCTAACTCTCAACCTGCAACCGATTAACTGACTTTGAACTGACCTACATCCTGTTGCAGGGTTTGCGCTACCTTACGTAGTTGCTCGAAGGATGACGAAACAAGGCTGACTTCTTCTGAAGTTTTATTGGCGATCGCAGCTACATTGGTCATCGTGTGTGTCACTGCTTCTGAAGCTTGGGATTGAATCACGGTTGCTTGAGTAATAGCCTCAACCAAGTTGCTAATCTTGGCAGAGGCGGACGTAATCTTGTTCAGCGAGGCGCGGGTTTCATCCACCAAGCGAGTACCCATTACCACCTGCTCTGTACCCGATTCCATCGCGGCAACGACTTCATTGGTTTCTTCTTGAATACTGGCAACGAGTTTTTCGATTTCGCTGGTGGCTGCTGCTGATTGTTGGGCTAGTGCTCGCACTTCGTTGGCAACGACGGCAAAGCCTCGACCTTCTTCTCCTGCTCGTGCTGCCTCAATGGAGGCGTTGAGTGCGAGCAAGTTGGTTTGAGCGGCAAAGGTACCAATCAGGTTCACAACGGTGGAAATCTTTTGAGACGATTCACCCAAGTGCTTGACTTTCTTTGCTGTTTCTGCTACTGTTTCGCGGATTGCCAAAATACCGTCTACAGTACGGTTCATTGCCGCGTCCCCTTCTTTTACCGTTTCTTGTGCTTGTTGGACGGCGGCTTCTGCTTCCTGGGCACTAAAAGCAACAAGTCGCACCGATTGGGCCATTTCTTGAACCCGGTCTAAAGCTGCCGAAATTTCCTCGGCTTGGCGTAATGCTTCGGTGGTTAGACCTTGAACAGAGACCTCATTCGTGCTGGTTGTTTGGGCAACCTGGCTAGCCGCTTCTTGCACCTGAAGTACGATTTTCCGCAAGTTACCGACTGTAGCGTTGTAAGAGTCTGCGATCGTTCCGATTTCATCAGCAGTTACTTTCGCACGGATGGTGAGGTCTCCTTTACTGATGGGGTCTACTTCCATCAGCAGTTCTAGTGCACGCTTTTGCAAATCTTCTTTGAGCTGGCGCTGCTCTTCTTTCAGGTGGCGCTGTTCCTCAGCAGCAAGAGTCTGTCCTTGAATCAAAGTTTCGAGCTGAACTGCCATCTGGTTGATGTTACTCGATAGCTCGGCAACTTCGTCTTCCCCTTCTACCTTCAGGCGGGTATTGAGTTCTCCCTGACCGATTTTGTCTACAGCGATTGCAGCCTCTAGAATTGGACGCACAGCTCGGTTAGCGATGTAAGCCGCGATCGCAATCACCAGCAAGGAGACAGTGCCTGTCCCTAGTATGATCGTCAGGAGCAATTGTTTCTGAGCAGCAAACACAATTTCTGTAGGACGGGCGATTACCACAGACCATTTGAGGTTATACTTCTGTGCCAGTGTTTCAGTAGCACTGTAAGTAATAATAGATTCCCCTTGGTCGTGGGGCGCGATCGCACTGAGCGTCTGAGCAGCTTTGCGCTTTAATTCTGCTGCCACTTTGGGAAATTCTTGCTCTAACGTTTTACCCAGAACTTGGCTTGTCTGAGAAGCAACAATTTTGCGGCTAGAATCAAGCAGATAAACTTGTTGCTCTCGATTGGCATTGAGATTAAATACCTCTGGGAGAACATCCATAGGCATACGGGTTCGGATGATAGCGATTGTTTTACCCGTTACATCATCCTTAATGGGAGCCGCCATGATAATACTAAAAACTTTATCGGCTGGGGCAATTTCCGGTTCACCGATGTAGGAGCGATCAGTTTTCAGCACTTGTTGAAAAAAGTCTCGTTCCGAGACATTAGCTTTAGATTCCCCTTCAGATTTAGCTAATAAGTTACCCTTGAGATCGAATACAGCAATATTGTTATAGATACCGGCTGTCTTGAGATAGCCATTAAGAATTTCTTCTTGTTCTTGGCTAGAGGTTAACTCTCGTATCTTAGGGTTGGTGAAGTTTCTGAGCTGAGCCATCACTTGAATATCGCGATAACGCTCTTCAATGAAGGACGTTAACTTGTTTTTCAAGTCGGAGCCATTAACCTGTTCGTTTTCAATTGTTTGTTGCTCAACTTGTCGGCTTACGAAGAAATAGGAAGTTGAACCAACTAGCAGCACTGGCAGTGTACCAATTGCAAGTGCTAATACCATTGCCTTTTTTCGCAGACTGGCAACACGCCACCAACGCGAAGGTTGCAACTGACCAGGAGAACTTGGGACTTGGGCTTTTGTCTGCATTGCCTTGGGTATAGGCAATTGAATTGCTGCTAGCTCTTGAGTCATCGACCCAGGAGTGATAGAAGACCCAGAAAAATTTGTCTCAGGAGTTTGAGCCTCAAGTTGAAAACCATTAGAGAGCAAACCGTATTCGTTAGTACTCTTCTGGGTAGAATTCTTGTCAGAAGTCTGAGTCATAGAATAAACCTCCTCATCAAAACTAGGCTATGGATTGCTTTTTCGGTCGAAATATAAGGCAAGCAAAGAGAGCATTGCACCTTGCCTTGAAGCAGGCAGCAAAATGTGTAGAGGCAAAAGTGCGTGCCATACGACCGCCAGTTACTTGTCGCAACGGGCGATATTTTTTCCGGTGGCATTATGCCTTGTTACCGGATTGGTATGAATTGGAATTAAATCTTTAAGAGTCAACCCTGAGTTATGAGTTCAGTCACGCGTGCTCTCAGGAGGTGGGCGTAAAAAAACAAGACAAATTTGTAGGAACTCACTTTAGCAATAACGCTTGACCGAAACCGCGTTTCTTCAGGGGAAAGGGAGAAAGGAACAAATACAGATCATTCCTTTGCCCTTTTCCCTACCCGAAGGGTTTGACTGAACTGATGTTTTAGGATTTGGGCATCACAGCAGCGATGGCTTCACCATCGAGAACGGCTAACATTTCACCGTTGGATTTCAACCAGTATCCACGTAGAAACGGTGCCAATTCAGGAGTAACAGCAGATGCGGGCGGAGATTGAATCAAATCTGGGTCGCACAACTCAATATCTTCTACCCGATTTACGACTAGCCCCAGCATCTGATTTTTATTATTAGTAGTTGCGTTGTGGGAGCGAACATTCAGCACCATGGCGATATGAGCTGAACTAGTTCTCGTTTGTTGATACCAGGGAGTGAGTCCGACTAAGTGATTCAAATCGACCATCCAGAGAATTTCACCCCGCCAATTGTAGACACCCATTACCCAAGTAGGCATATGAGAAATGGGTAAAATCTGACCGATGGAAACGTTCAATACTTCAGTGAGTTGTTGGAGTGGCAAGAGTGCTGTCATATCCGGAGCCAGATGAAAGCGCAGCAACTGTTTGCTGCCACTCGGAGCAACATCCTCAGTCGAGGGTAACAGGACGTTAGAAACTGATAAAAAGTCGGACATTGAGTGTATTTTTGGTTTAGCTTTTGAGCAGTCCTTTAACGGTACGCACAAATTGTTGCTGGTCAATGGGCTTGACTAGATAAGCATCGGCTCCCTGCTTCATTCCCCAAAATTTATCCATTTCACCTCCTTTAGTTGAGCAGATGACAATAGGAATATTGCTGGTCTGTGCTTCAGCTTTCAGCTCACGACAAAGTTCAAATCCACTGCGACCTGGCAGTACAACATCCAGAATAATCAGGTCAGGTTTATAAGTACTAATTTTTTCTAAGGCTTCTTCTCCACTCTTGGCAGTCAAAACATTGATACCTTCTTGCTGTAGACAACTTACAAAAACTTTCACATCCGTTAAAGAATCTTCAACAACTAACGCAGTTCCCATGACATTTACCTCATTTATGAACAAAAAACGGTGAATTGGGAATTATGAATTATAAATTATGAATTGATTTCAAATCTCTGCACCAATGAGTTGTGATTGGGAGATATCTAATTGGTGAGATTTTCAGTTCTCTTCCAACTTCTCATGCTCATAATTCATCATTCATAATTCATCATTTTGAACCTTGAACGTTCACCCCTTGAACCTTCTGCTTTAAATGCTTGTCGATTGTCTTTAAAACAGCATCAGGATTAATGGGTTTACTCAAGAAGTCTGACGCACCCACAAGTCTGGCTCGGACTTGGTCAACAACACCATCATTTCCGGTCAAAATTACGATCGGAGTGTTACGGAAAGCAGAAATCTTGCGTAACTGACTGCAAATTTCATATCCGTTGAGATTAGGCATCACCAAGTCCAAGAAAATCAAATCTGGCTTACGAGCTAGCAAAATTGCGATCGCTCTCAAGTCATCATTCACCCCAAAAAATCGATATCCTGCTGAAATGAGAAGCTTTCTCATCGTTTGACACACCCAAAGACTGTCATCAACACAAGCCACTAAAGGTTCAGTGGGAGCTGTTTGCACAGATAGCTTCTCAGAACTATAATGCTCAACCGGGCTTGGCAAATCGGGAATGTCAACCAGTTCTACCGAACCCAATTGAATGTAGGGTAGGAGCGAACGGGTGACTTGCACGATATCTCGCTGCATCTGCACTGCTAAGTCCCGCAATGTATGTCGCCCATCGAGTAAATTCGTCAGCGTTTTGTAAATTGGCGCTGATGTCCCTTCTCTGAGTTGATCGGGTTGCTTGATGGCAGGAGCTCTATTAGGAGAATAGCCAGCCAGTTTAGCATTTTGCCATACTTGCCAAAGAGGTTGTAATTCTGCGATCGCTTGCTTAGCATTAATCAAAACCAGTGGTGCATATAACGAATTATCTGGCTTGATTTGATAAGCCAACTGTTTAGCCTGCGCCACATCAAATAATACTTCAGCGAGAATTGCTTGAATCAGGATAGCCGCTTGTTCGCGGGTAATTTTTTGCTGCGCTAACCACAAACATAACAACTGATATTCCCAACTTGTAACCGCAGTGCCTTCAATACCCGGTAACTCGCATTGCCGGGGTGGAATATAAGAAAGCATCCAAGGGCAGTAGACGGCTAAATTTCTTTGCCACCGCCTTACTAAATGAATTCCCCCGGTAACATACACAATACAACCTTGGGATAGAGAAAAAAACCATTTTTCTCCAGTTGGATCTGCTAGCACGAGTTGACCATTAAATTTTAGCTGCTGTAAGTTTTCAAAAAATTCAACTAGATTCGATACAGCAAGATTTCCAATAGAGTTAAGAGGTAAAATTGGTTTGGCAGACATCGCCATGTTGTTTCCGTGATGAATTAACTAACAAAATAGGTTTGCCAGCGCATTAAGGTTTGTAGCATTTCACAACCATAATGAATTCAAGCATTGCATTTAGGAAAATAAGTTAAGACAAAGATTCAGAACGCTGTAACTTAATCAATTAAGCCATTGTGCGCTCTTCCTTCAAAAAGTAGGCTTCACCCGATGCTTGTGTGTTTTACTGAGTTTGTTGTAGCTGCTCAATATTGCTGCATCTAGAAAGCCTTATATTAACTAAATGAATTGAAGATTTTTGCTTTCTATTCAAGCTACTTAGTGAGTGCCAACTCTAAGAGAATTGTGCAGCTTGGGGTAATCAATCTTCCCGTTAATTGAGAGAACTTTTTCAATCTTCTAGCCTTTCATCTTTACAGCACGTCATGAATTATTGTAACTAATCATATTGTAATCTCATTTTCTTGAGAAATTGGGTTAAATGAATTCGTTTTACAAAACTTTATAATATTCTTATACTATTTTTATCATAGTAAAAAGCAAAGCGTTTTTTTGCATCGTTGTAATTATTAAAATTGAATTATCATAAAGTTAAACTAAACACCATCAGTAATTATCGTAATTTTTTTACGACTGTTAACTCTTGTCTAAATCTATAAAACGAGATAAATAAAACTGACATTTTGCACAGTTCCTAATAACCGTAGAATGAGTACTGCCCACAGAAGTTAAAACGCTGACTTTAACATTGCGTGCAACACTTCCTACATCCAAAACTTGGCTAATAATGATGTAACCTGTGAGTCAATTAATAATATAATAATGGATAAAAGCAGGTAAGCTGTAGCTTTCTGCTTTTAAATGCGAATCGAATATAAACGGATATAGGCAAAATAAAATAAAAAATGGCTAGAGAAGACCACTTTTCATAAATTCAAAATTCAATCTTTAATTCCCGCCCTTATAGCTAGACATAGAATTATTGGATATCTGATAATCTAATTCCTAAAAGCTTGTTTGAGCTTAAGAAGATTTTATGGGTAATTCATTTAAAATTAAATAATATTACTTTGGGGATTACTCCAATACTTTTAATAAGTAAAAAATGACATTAAAAATATTATATAAACCTCGACACAACTCTAGAATGAGTATTTATACTAATCCTACTATCTCTCTCGCTTGATTTCTATTTTTAGGTGATTCAGATACTCACTCTACACTTAAAACCTGATTTTCGGGAAACCAAGCCCACTCTGTTGACTGCTCCTGGGATTGAATGGGTGTTGCCAGTGAGTAATACTTTTGCAGAGTGACTATAACCTTCTCCCGAGTAATAGGTTTGGATAAAAAGTCTGAAGAACCAACCATTTTTGCTCGGAACCGATCTACCATTTTGTCATTGCTACTCAGAATAATCACAGGCGTGTCTTGGAAAATCGAAATCCGGCGAATTTGGGCACAAATTTCATAACCATTGGCAATAGGCATGACCAAATCCAAGAATATCAGACCAGGTTTGCATTCTATCAATCTTGGTAGTGCTTGTACTGAGTCTTGAATATTAATGCACTGATAGCCAGCTTCGGTAAGAATTTTATTCATTATTTGACTATCAATTGGACTGTCATCAATACAGGCAACTAAAGGGCTATCTCCTTGAAGCTGAACGAGTTTAACAGAGGTAGAAATGGGTTCTGGCTTTAGGGTAATCCCTTTAATTGGATCAATACTATAACTGTAGTCCTCAACGTTCCTCAGCTCTATCAATCGTTTGCGAATAAAGGGCATGATTGGTTGAGCTAAAAGCAATAAACTCCGGTTCATCGTAACGGCTAAATCTCTGAAAGTCTGATGACCATCCGCTAGGGAGGTAAGGTTGCGATAGACAGATGCGGAGGTTTGCTGTTGCAATGCTTCAGCTTGCAAGATTACAGGAGCCTGGTTTGGGGAAAGATCGCCTAACCCAGCCCGTTGCCAAGCTTCCCAAAGCTTCATTGCCTGCCGCCAAACTTGTTCAGTTGGAGATTTAACTAACCTTGAATCTAGAGCGTTTATAGGAATTTTTCTGTAGGTGAGTTGTTCCCCTGAACGATAGCGGAGATGTTCTGTCCAGTGCAGGATATCGAATAGTATTTCCACAAGGCTATCCTCAACAATCGTCTGTACTTGCCACTGCTGGATTTGTTCTTGTCTGGTTAGTTCTACCAAAAACTTATACTCCCAAACAGGTGGCAACTGCAATCCTTGAATGGTCGCAGATTTTTGAAACCCCAACTGAATTTTGTTATCGACGGCGAATTGCGGACAGTGGCGAAACAAAAGCCGATACCATCGGCGAATTGGATGTAGATTGCTGGTACACCAGATTAAATTTCCTTCGTGGAAATATAGATTCCAATCCAGTACTTGAGTATCTTTAATCTTTAACTCCAACTGACCTGTGAATTTTTCGCCTTCACAAACTCGAAGTAACTGAGCAAGGGCGTTTTTACTGAGCGTCTGGTAAGTTGCCATTGAAGACTCCATTTAACTAAAACTTCAGATGAAGCATTGCTGATAAATTTTAGTCTTCAGTAAAAAAACTTAGAAAAATTTATCATCAAAGTGTACTTAAAAGTTGAAATGCCTAATTTTGGCGCACTTAACGATTGCACCACAACAATTCAATAAGACCTGTTTACTGGTCAGTATTAGCAACCCATAACACGGCTAAGCACCCGGTTTTATTGCTTCTATTCTTCTTACTGAGTTGACTGGTTAAAAACACCCTTAATCAACACCCCAGAAAATGTTTAAACCAGTCCTCTAAATTTTCTGGCTTCTAATCTATCTTGAGGAGGATTAAACTTATCAGGGCTACGTGATTATGGCATGATTCTTATTGAACAGGCAAGATGTTTTCCTCAACCCCCTGCTGTAAAAACACTATATATAGCGTTTTAGTTTATTGAGAAACTCTAAATATAAAAAATACGTCAATCGGCGTAGTAAAATTCCGCTTTTTTGCTGAAATGAGCAGGTCAAGCTCTTCGGGCAGGGGAAAGAAAAAAGGGGAAAGGGGAAAGGGAGAAGGGGAAAGGTTTGAAAATATAGGGGTTCTTGTT
>JBFLZA010000234.1:0-12223 GCA_040756535.1 Cyanobacteriota bacterium | reverse complement strand
AATGAGAAATACAAGCTTCCCGCTGTGAGACTACCACTAGCGATCGCTTCTATTCCAAATTGTGGGCAAACTTGCCCAACCCCTGCGTATTGACTAAGCATTTAAGGCAGCGAGAATAGAGCTTTTACTGGATCGGCCACACTTGCAGGCACGAATGGATTAAAGCCGCAATCGTGTTTAATTTGAATAGTTAAAGGCAGATTAGCTTTGGGGCAGTAGCCAATATAAGAGGTAATCGTGGCAATAACATCAGTCATTAGCAAGGATATTACAGGTAGTATAAATGAGTCGGTCACAACTTCATTTACTTCACGAGTAACAAAAGCCCAAGCCGGAAAATCAGTTGCGTAAACACCATCTACTGAATTGATTAAAGCGTAGTAATTTACATTAGAAGATACAACTTCAGCTTTAAATAAGCCGCCGTCAGTTAATCCGGTTCCTTCAAATTGAATAATCATAAGTAAAGTTTTTTGAATTCTTTAATTTTGGAGTGAGGGTAAATCCCGCACCGCTTTACGTATCCGGTAAATTGGTTAGCTGAAGCTTGCCCCTCTGCCATGAAGCTTAAAGTGGCAGGATAGTTTATTTCATTATTAATAGTCTTCCTCACGGAGCGAGCAGGGTCAGAAACATAAGAGCCGAGTCTAGAGTGAACTTCAATTTGGTTGAAATTAAACTGATCATAAGCATAATTACAAATAGCAATAACGTAAATTTCCCCAGGAATATAAACAAAATCAAGCTTGTTGGCAGTGAGATTCGTAGCCAGTATTGTGGCTTTACCTGGGGACGTATATTTGACAACCTTGCTTCATACTGCTCAAGTATACTTATTAATTCCTCATTCATAATTATCTTTCTAGGAAGATGGGCTTTACAACTATCTACTTCGGATCAACTAGTTATTGATCTAGGTAACATTAATACACTATTAGTCCCTGACTATCAAAAGTAAAATCCATGTTTGCGCTGGTAGCGATCGCATTTAACTCTGTGATCACATCTGGCGCAAGTGGCGCAGCCAACCCGGCAATTACCTGCGCCCATGCGCCTTGAAATAAAGGGTAATCCTCCTTTGCTAGTCCATTTACGGAGTAGCCAGCAGGGGAGCCAATGAGCTGAAGCTGTATAGCTGCAAATTGATTGGTGGTTGCAGTCAGTATTTGAGTAATAGAATTATTTTTTGCTGCTAGCCTATTGAACGCGGCCCAATCAGGACTTGGCGCGATTGGCGCGGGGGAGAGGTCTGTCCTATCAGCTAACTCTACGGATAAATCCTTGTCTTTTGCCCAGTCGTCCCATGCTGACTGTATTGATTGCTTTGTGGGTTCATATACTATTGATTGCCATTCAACTGATTTACTTATTGGACTGTACGGAACTTGAGCGTGGTAAATGCCAATTTGAATATGAATTGTGGATAACTCACCGTTGGAGTCGTAACTTCGCTTCAGCATTATCGTATTAAGCTATAGATTAATGATTGTGACGCCCTGCCTAAATTTCCTGGCGTTCCTGACTTTACCCAAAAGGCATCAAAGGAAAAGGAAGACCCTATAATAGCTAGATTAACTGCCTTTGAAAAAGACTCACTACCTACTAGCCAAGCATTAGGTATCTCATCGGTAAAAATACTGGAAATAGGGGTAGCTCCTGCTGCAAATCTAATATTCCAATAGTTATTAATATCCTGCGGACTAGTGGCGGCAGCGCCCGATACAACATGATAAAGGATGAACACACCACTGTTAAGCTGCGACCCCACGTAAGGCGTTGGAAAGCCGCTTCTGCTAGCGCTTAACCCGCTGCTGGTAGTTACGTCACTCGTTACATACTTGGTATTACTCAGCCAATAAGTACCGTTCCAAGACCACCCTTCAACTACGTTGTTATCAGTACTTCTCTCCCTCCAAACTTGCCCACTCGTAGGCGAAGCTGGTACAGTTTGCTGATCGTAATTAAAGGCAGGGGTAATTATTTTTTGTGGCATATTAATTAGCTCCACTGTTTAAGTAAAACCACCGCCCCACCTATTGCAGAGGCAAAATACAGAGTACCTGTAAAAGCTCTTTCTAGTAAGTCTTCGGACTCTTCCACGCCCGCCTCTAGTGTGTAATAAGGTAGCGTAGAAGCCGCCACCCTTCCTGCGGTGTATGCGTATCTAACACCGCCGCCGGATAATACTTTAAAGCTTAGTTTCTTGGCAGCAGATACAGAAATTGAGTATTCTGTATTTGCAAGAGTTAGCGTAATCGCACTCAGTGTAGGTGCGATCGCTTCTGGTCTTTGAGTAACAACGATCGCCGTGTCTGTAGCAACTGAAGTAACACCAGAAGCCTTGATAGTGATATTGCCTATACGGTTATCAATGCTTGATAGGGAGGTATTAGCAGTATCTTGTAGAGTACTCGTGGCCGCTAGCGTTGGCAGTGGAATTGTACCCGTAATATTGTTTATATTCCAGATGCCAGATTGAGTGCTAGCAAAAGTAGTGTTAGCTATCGAGCCGATCACGTTAGATCCCGTTGTTAGCGCGGGTAAAGATGATATGGCGACTGTGCCATTTACAGGAATCGGATTACCAGAGTCATTAGCAATTTCTAGCGAGGCGTTATTGACAGTTACAGAAAGCGATTGAACATCAACAGGCAGTCTGCCTTCAATTAATGCAGGAGGTAAGCGTCCTGCGAGGTCAGTAACACTATCGCGTATTGTTGTTTCTAGTCCAATTTGCGTGGTTTGATTAGCAGCAGTTGCATCACCGCCGCCCGTGCCGCCGCCGCTAGATAATAGACTTTTAATATAAAAAAGTCTTCCTAGTGGAACCTCCGGTAAATACTCTGGCTTTCGAGTTAACTGGTTTATCCCAACCAGTAAGTTAGACTCTAGCTGCTGATATTCCTCTAAAAGTTCTTGTAGTTCCTGATCCATCTGGCTCTACCTCAATAAGCAATGATTATTTGTTATAGCAAGCCTATATATTGCTAAAGTACCCACTAAGAATAGTGCTATTTTCTGACAAGAATTGAGTTTTTATATCTAATTCAAATATTATTAATTGGTCACCATTTTTATGCTCCGCCACCGAGACGCTTCCCGACGGCTCAATCGAGCTAATATCTTCATTTAAACAGCTCGGTGTTTGCAGTTCAAATAGGATTTGAGCAAGGACTGATTCCGCCTCCGCTCTCGGTAAATCTTGGTATTTATAAGAAGCGTCAAATCTATAAATTATTTGAAAAGGTATCGTGGTTTCAATTACAACAGTTCTATCTTTCCCCCAACCTTCACTCCCATTAAATACAATATCTAAAGCAGGCTTATCCAGTCCTACCGATGCTGGCTTGTCTTGAGAATAGATGCTATCAGGCAACCCTAATCCCCAGTAGTCAATTCGCAGCTTCTTGGCAAGAAAGCTCTTTAATATACCTCTTAACTCTCCTAACTGCATTAATCGTTGTCCAACGTGATATCAGCCTCAATCTTGAATTTACCTTTCTCCAAAGTACGCACAGAAGCAGGAGTAACTGTCGTCATTTGGATATCATAAATAAGCTCGTCGCCATCGCCCAATAATTCGGTATCAGTAGAAGCGATCGCTATCACTGCTTCAATCAAATTAGAATTAATGGCGCTAACTACAATACCGCCACTAACGGCGCTTGACTTTGAAATTACGGCGTCACCATCAGGGTCAGATACGCTAACTTTTGCAGTGAATTTAAAACCGAAATTGGCTGGTGTTATACTTTGTCCTGCAATTCTAACTCTGATAGATTCGGTATCGCCGCGAATGAATTTTGAATTGTTGACTCCGCCCGAAGTGGAATCACGGATTATGTTGACTCTCATATTAATAAACGTCCGGTTCCACGATGCATTTATTTGTTTCTAGTGTGTAAACTTCGTTAGCTAATTTATCTACAATTTCTACACTGTAGAAAATTACTTTTCTGCCAGTGAACCTGGCGGTATCGCTAGGATAAATTACAATTTGAGCGGATAACTTTTGGCTACTACCTATTCCCGATTCATAAGGTGAAATATTGGTTACTTCAATATCTCCTTGGTTTAGCTGATTGGACTTGACGAGTAATGCCGATGCACCAATCTGCTCTTTAACTGCAAATACGATTTCTGGCTCAGTCGGAAAATCCCCGATCGCTACTAGCTGAATAATTACTGTGTCGCCTCGGCGTAATGTGGCATTAGCTAAAGGTGTTTCGCCAGTAATTTTAAGTATTGTTAATTGCCCTGTCGGCGGTAGTGGTAAATTTCGCCGCCGCAGTGCCAGCATCAAAGTTTCATCAAAGCGATCGCTTTCAATCTCAAGCGTCATGGCGCGTTTGGTATTAGCGATCGCACTTGGCGCTTCATCAGTTACCCTAATTGGCGCTAGCAGCGCTAGCAGCGCGTTATGAATTAACTCATTAGGGTAATTATCAACATTGATTTTCCCCTGGATACTGCTTTTGAAATTAACGGCAGTGATTTGAGATGAATCGGTGTTGAAGTCAGAAAAGACGCGACTAGTTAAAGCTACTCTCATGCCCTAATTACCAAGTTTCCTGGCGAAATATACAACTTATCTTTGCGGTAAATGGCACGACGAACGAGGGACGCCTTCCAGAGAACATTGCCACTGTCATCCTTAACCGCAAAGCCAGCAATTTCAGGTAGGTCTACTTCTGGCTTGGGAAATTCAATCACTTGGGAATTAGAGATCGATCTTCCAACTGGTGTACTCCAGTAAGCAGTAGTACAAGGAACCATTGGGAACTCATACCCAGCAACACTAATTTCTTGGATGGTGTCAGTGTCGCTGGGAGGGGTAGAAAGCAGCGCAATAGTGACGAATGGCGGCGGAGCGATGCTAGCGCCTTTTAAGACGTTGAGCCGCCTATTAGCCCAGAGGGAGGAGGAATACTGCTTTCGCAGTGTCTTACTAATAATTAGATTGCCGATGTCAAAGTAAGGAGGATCACCGATGTTAATAATTTTGGTAATTTCGTTAGTGCCAAAGTACCAAAGATTATCTGCTGTATCTGCGATCGCTACTCCTATGGGGGTATCCCACGAAGTAGTGGGCGTGGGAAATTCCAACTCGGCAACATTGGCGATTTCACGATTAGCAGCGTTCCCCCAGTGAGTAGGAAGCAAAGAGTAAGGAGCGTAGCCAGTACCAGAAATAGGGGTATAAGCACCCGTGCTAGTTGGCACATCCTTGGTAAGGTGTAACCTCAGCCCCGCGCTGGGGTATTCAAAAGCTACACCTCGGAGGATTGAAAGCTCTTTATGTGCAAGAAATTCAGATTGGCCCTCAGCCACAGCTTTTGTTCCTTAACTAGCAGATGTGTTGAAAATTGCAGCTATTTTACTTGTCGCTTCTTGCTGGAGTGACAATTGCTCCTGTTGCTTTTGGGCGATTTCATCAATCACTTGATTCGCTTGGGCCAATTCTGTTTGGCCGCTTTCAACTTGAGATAATAAATCTTTAATTTGCGTAGATTGCTCCTCAATTTTCTGAGCTTGTGTCGTCGTGAGATCGGTTAACTTTGTCACCGCATCAGTAACCTCTGCGGTTTCTGTATTGATTGTTTCGTTGATAGCAGCGATCGCTTCAGATGAGGATTGCGTTGCTTGCAAAATTTGAGTCAGCTTTTCAGATAATGCCATGTCTCTAACCTCCTGTTGTTTTGAAAAATCCGCCTGGAATTTTGTTAATGCGGCATAAAATCCGTTAGTAAAGAATTCAATAATAGAATCCAACTTTTAAACCCCCCTTCTTTCGTCTGGGCGTCTTCGTAAAATTAAGTTCCAAGTCAAGGGTAATTCGTCAATTGAGACGAACTCCGCCTCAAACCCTCCAATAACCCGATCCATCAATAATTGTGAATCCACAAAGTAGGAGATGCCCGTGCCCACAATCCATTCACGCGGATAATGGCGAGTAATACCATTTATTTGTAAATCATCAATCTTGATTTGAATTTGCCCAACCCCGTTAAAAGCTTGGGCGATCGCTGGGGGAACTCTCTCAATAATTGGTTTGGGGTTAATATCCAAGTAATCAACCCGTGTTTTGCCCTCTGTTGGCGCAACCCATCGACGCTGGATAACAAGCGATCGCGCTGTAGAAATTCCAAAAGCGCCAGCCAAAGGAGCAACAGAGTCACGCAGCGCAACCATTTGCTCAATGTAGGTAGTTTTGGGGCGGGTTTCTTCTGTAGTCACGCTACAAATCCGCAAACAGGTAGTCCCTGCCGTAACTGCAAAAACTGCTGCCCCCAAGTAGTACCTGTTAGCCAAGAGTCAGAATCCATGCGGTTGCTGGCGTCGCGCCCCTTGGCGTTTTGAACGCTTGAGGCAGCGATCGCGCCCACCTGCAACCATCTCATCGCCAAAATGTGCGCTGTTACAAGAAATACGGCTTGACTATGTAACTCACCCCAAGCATGAAGAGGGCAGTATACGATCGCTTGAAGAATAGCCGATTGAATTTTTGGCTCACTAAGAGTTTGAAATTCATCATATTCAGCAAGGAATGCAGAAGGCGTGAGCATTATTCTTCCTTCTCCCCTAACTCTTTAGGCGGTGGAACATTTGTTGTCGGCGTGTCTACTTTCATCTGAGCGGCGATCGCATCGAGTACTGGTTTGCGAGCCTCAGCTTTTTGCCATGATTGCAATAAACTGAGGCTGTAAGTTTTCTTGACAAGAGCGATCGCCTGGGCTTGATTATTCGGCAGAGTTAATGTTTCTGTGCCACCCTGCGGCTTGGACTCAGAAACAACCCTAAAAATCCCTTCTTGCAAGCAATCATTAATGGATTCTGACAGGGTTGGATGAGATAACAAATCCTGCCAGTCGCTAGAGGAATAAGCTTTTACACCTGGGACAAAGGTAATTTTTCCCGCAATATACGGCCCGCTTCGTGGCGGGTAAAATAGCGAGGGGCGATACTCAATTACTGTTTGCGTCATCTATTAAAGCCCCTCTACGATTACCGCGCTCAACTCTTGAATCATTGTCGTTCCGCCAAAGCGCTCATGGCAGTAAATAATTACTTCCTTGCCGTGGTCATCGGGGGGAAGCTGCTCGAAGTCGCTAGGAATATTTAAGACTACGTGATCCGGGTCGCGGACGTAAAAAATCATTACGTTGCTGCCGTTGATGCCAGCGCCTTCACATTGGCTGCACCAGTCAACAAAACCAATATTGGGGTTTGACTTGCGGAATAAATCCATCAAGAAAGTGTCGGACTGCTCAGAGCGCGATGTGCTACTTAAAAATCCGTGGTCTTCCTTTGACATCAAAACAGAGTTGACTTCAAACTCACTCATAAACCACGGAATTCTTGCCCAGTAATTAAGCCTATCAAGCTTGGTTTGATTTGATACTGCTGGGTCTGTAATTTTAATATCACTCAATACCCGTGGCGTGGTGGGGTATGTAAGCAGTCCTTGCAGTCCTGAATCTGGATCGCCCAAGTATGCAAGGGTGTTTTCAGTTTTCATGATGAATCGTTTGGCCGCCATTGCCTTGCGCTGCTCTAGGTTGCGATTAGCGTAGGCGGCGTTTCGTACTTCTTGGAAATTATAGCCATAGCTATCACCCAGAGGACGCACTTCAACACGATTGCGGCGCTTTGCTACAACATCGACGCGAGGCCAATCATCGGAATAGGCGTTAATAACTTTTGCCATTCCGACTTCTTCGTACATATCATGCACAATGGTTTCAGCCGCAGGCCCGCCTTCCCTTGATACCGGGATATGCATCCGGCACTTGTATTCAGGGATCTTCTTTTCATAAACTTGAGTCCGTACATACTCAAGCTGAGTATCTAAAAACGCACTTTCGCCCTCGTCTAGGACTTGTCTGAGCATTGGATATTAGGGATTGGGTATTAGGGATTAAGAATTTTAATTTTGTTGTCGGCGTTTATACCACAGCTGCCGCTTCAAACTGCTCACTGCCAGTCAAAAATACTTCCGCGATTTCGCTACCGCCGTGTTCCCACCTAGCGCCCACTAGTTTTACCAAACCAGTGCCAGCCGTGCCGGAGAAGCCGCCGATCTTGGTGTTACTGCCGCTTACTTGAAAGCGCACATAAACGGCGGAGTTGAGAGTTACTGAGGATTCAACTGGAACCCAAACAGAACCCAACTGCACCACAGACATAGGCTCTGTATGGCGGTAATTCGCTTTGTATTCACCAGTTTCAGAACTATACTTCTGGCTTTTGTGATTATGGAGCGCGATGCCTAAAAACTTCTGAGTATTACTACTTGGCAGTCGTGCAACATTTTCTTTGTCAGTTGTTTCCCGCACCACTGCTGATCCAAACTCAATTGGTGCTGAATTGGCAGCAGTTGCAGTAGAAGCGATCGCATATCCAACTCCGCCGCCGCTAACTGAAGCAGTAAAAGCTACCCCAGGATAACCAGTTAGAGTGAAAGTACCCGCACCAGTAGATCGGGCGGTCACTCCAGTTCCAGCTAAATTGATTTCAGCAATTAAGCCTTCTCCAATACCTGTGGCGGTATCGGTAGCGGTGGAAGTATAAGTGATGGTATTTCCATCAATAATTACCCTATAGGCGGTGCTTGGCGTAGCAGTACCAACGGTTACCGTGTTAACTTGGCTACTTTGCCCAGCGGCATTTAAAAAGGTAGCAATCCCGCCAAATATGCGGCGCTCTCCCTGCATACCTGCGATCGCTACGGCAGATTCAATCCTGTCAGTTAAAGGCATAGTTTGTCATTGGTCATTGGTCATTGGTCATTGGTCACTCACAAACAACAACTAATTTGTTGTCATCCAGGCTTTATCGTCTTCGAGCATCACCTTTTTACGTGAATCGCCACTACCGTTACCTGCGCTATAGGCGTTTTTCACAGCGTCTATTAATGGCTTGGTAACGCCTTTTTTTGGCTTTTTAGAGTGAAGCATAGACTCGAACCAACCGTTTATTCCATCGCTTGTCCATCCGTCTAAGTTCAACCCTGGATTTGAATTTTCAACAGCCGCGCGTCTAATCTCGTCAGCGGTCATTTTTGAATCTGGGCTTTCGGCCAAGGTTTTAGGAAGAAATGCCCTAGCTTTTGTCCACGCATCAAAACGCGCCGAAACCTCCTGCGCGATCGCCTCGTCATAAGTTTGTTTGTGATGCGCCAAATCAGATTTTGCTGTTACAGCGTCAGTCCGTAATTGATCGGCTTCTGACTTTAAATCAGATGATTGCTGCCTTAGCTCTGAGATAGTGCGATCGCGGTCATCAACCCGCGCTTCTAGCTCAGTAATCCGCCGCTTGAGTTCATCTTCGCGTTTTACTGGTTGGGGCGGTGAATCAGTCTTCCCAGCCACCGTCTCTGTTGCAGTCTCTTTATCCATATCTACTTTTTGATAAATATCATCTAATTTAGCGGCGAAAGCTTTAGGCTTTAACGGCGGGCTGCTCCAGGTATCGACATGCATTTTTACGTCTTCACCCGCCCTCCCGACTTGAACAGACGAAACGTGATTACCCCTAATTCGGCGTTGGATAGCGTCATACTTTTGACCCCTCCACACACCTGGGGTAAAATCTAATTCGCACCCGTAACCTGCACTAAGCTGCTGCTTTTTGCCGCTAGTGATTTCGTCAATCGTTTGTTGGTCGGTTACATTAATGGCAACTCTGACAAATCCATGATCATAAAAAACAGTGGAGTCAGTCGAACCGGTTTGATATAGCTTGGTGTTTTTACTGTTCAGAAATTGGGGAGGGTGAGTATTTGTATGCGGCTTTAACCCGAAACTAGCTAAACTTTCTGGACTACTTACTTCCTCTGGTAACCTTAACTCACGGCGAGGTGTGCCGTCAGCATCGTAGTAAGTTTGCACTCCAACACGGGCGATCGTCCCCCATGCTCTTAAATAGCCTTCGGGCGTTATTTCATATTTAGTAATGCCTCCTGTGTCAAATCTTTGTTCCATTAGCAAGGATCAATACTGTTAGAATTGATTCTTACACAGGGGTGAAATAACTTGTATATAAATAGAAGAATTACAAGAATATCATGTAAGCTATGGAATATCCGCGCTGTGTATATCTGCCATTAAATTTAGAAAACATAACTGCTAGAAAGCTATATAGATTATCCAGAAGCAAAGGGCACTCAGTTCTTGATTTGGTAGAAGAAATAATTCAAGGGTATTTGGCAGATATTGAAATTGATGTTTGGAGTGTCGGGGAAGTTAAGCGCCCAAGTACCGAGCAGCAAGACGTTAGAAGAAAAATTGGTTCAAAAATAGCTTACCTTAGACAAATAAACTCCCTGAGCCAGAAAAAACTAGGGCAAGTTATTAATGTTGATCAGCAAACGGTATCCGATATTGAGCTAGGAAAGCGGAAGTTAGATATTGTAGAGGCAGTGGCGATCGCTCAAATCTTGGGCGTGGAGTTGAGCGAGATTATTTAATTACTTGCTTCTCTGAATCAGTATTCCCAAGTCATATAGTTCTTTCCTGGCTGCTTGAGTATTACTAGCAGCAACATTTTTAGGGTCAGGTGCGGTTGGGAAGTAGTTATTGATTGGTGTTGCAATGGTCACACTTGCAGGCGTTGATAATTTCTGTTGCACTAGCTGCACCAAACTATCAACGGCAGTTCCCAAACTACTTACAGTTTTATCTAGCATTGGCATCACCTTGGGCAAATCAATAGTTGGCAATGTAGGCGCTACACGATTCTGCACCTGATTAGCCCGATATTGCTCCAGTGGGGTGAGTGCCTGCCCCCGATTAGCGTCATTGAAACTATCCAAGCGGTTTGAGGCTTCGCCCCGATCGCTAGTGCCAAATACCCTAGAGTTTGCCCGATCACGCAGCCTTCTTAATGCGCGGCGTCTTTCTCCCCCATCTGCGATCGCATTCGCCGCCTCAAATTCAGCACGGCTGATATTCGCACCAGACTGCAACTCTTGAGTTTGGCGACGCAAGTTATTGGTTTGTCCAGTTGTAGCGCGTTCATCGGCTAGTAATTGCGCTTGCTGTTGTAATCCTTCCCCCTCAGCAAGGGACGCGACTACACCCAATTGTGCTGCTTCTATCTGTTCCGGCGTGGCGTTAGGGTCAGCAGCTACCTTGGCAGATTCAGCCCGTGCTTTGGCGGTATCTGCGCGGTTCCTGATTTGAGCGATCGCATTCTCAATTTCTAACCGTCGCTGCGCTTGCTCGTTTTGTTTAATTTGGAGTTCTAGAGATTGAGCTTCAAATTTTGCCTGCTGAATTACGGCTTGCAGGCGAGTATTTGCGGCAGCTTCGGCTAATTCCTTCTTCTCACGCTCGCTTTTTGTAGTTTCTTGTAATACCTGAAATTCAGCATCTATGTAGCTGCTAAGAGCAGAGCGCAGGTTCCTTTGGGCATCGAGTAGCTGGTTTTGAAGAGATAAAGATTTTTCGAGAGCGGAACTTGCTAACAGTTCTTTGTTGAAAGATTGAGTTGCGACGGCAGCACGGTTAGCGATCGCTCCTGTAGCTCTATCAACTGCCCTGGAATACGCGGTGTATACTGCTTCTTGCTGTGACTTCTCATTCTGGAGTAGTTGCAGCTGTAAGTCACCGGTGCGAATACGAGAAGCGCGAATTTTGGCTTGGCGTCCCTCTTCCTCTACCGGGTCATCGTATTTGGGGAATGCTTGTAACTGTTGTAATTTATCTCGCTCAAGCTCAAGCTCTTTTTCAATACCAGTGCGAGTGACCTTGAGTGTTTCAGCTTGAACATCTTCTTGCCTGATTACGCGAGAATTCACTAATCCTTGTAGCTCAATTTCTCGCTCTCTAGTTGCAATAGTAGCCAAATCAGTGGCTTTTTGCTGCTCCCTCTCTAGCTGCGCTAATTGGGCGTCAACAAAAGCTTTGCGGGCTTCGGTGCGTTGCTGCAATATCTGCGCCTCTTTAGCTTTAATCTCCAACTGGGCGTCAATATCGGTTTTAGCGATGGTGGCAGAACGCGCTTTTAATACTGCTAGCTGATCATCTAAATAAGTAGTGCGGATTGCATATTGTTGCTCATTGAATTGAGTTTCAGTAAGTAAACCCTTTGATTTTGAAGATTGAGCGATCGCTAACTCTCCGTCAGCCCGCTTTTGACTAAGAGACAGCCTCTGATCAAATGCAACTTTTTGCGCTTCTTTGATATCAGCGTTAACCTTGGCTTCTTCTACAGCTAACGC
>JBFLZA010000233.1:0-12230 GCA_040756535.1 Cyanobacteriota bacterium | reverse complement strand
GACTAAGGTGCTAAAGAAAACGGCAGGTGGGGCGATTTATCAGCGTTAAGGTTGCAGAACGATTACTTCAGTCCTACAACGTCTTCATACAATGCTTCGATAGGACAGTGAAAATCCACACTCGCTAAGTGAATTTCTTCTCCTTTGCTATAGGGATAGAGAACCCAAAGTCCTTCGGAATTACGGCGAAAACAATCGACACTTATCCGTTCTTGATTGATGAGGACGTATTCTTTTAGAGTGTCTAACGTTCTGTAGTCAGCAAATTTATCCCCTCTATCAAAGGCGGCGGTTTTGGGAGATAGAACTTCAACGACTAAACACGGATAGCGAATAAAGTCTTCATCGGAGGAGGAATTATCGCGTTCATCACAGGTTACGGTTATATCAGGGTAGTAATAAATATTAGCAGCTTCAATCTGGACTTTCATATCTGCCATGTAAGGGATGCAACCCCTCCCCCGCAGATGGTTTCTTAGCATCACAAATAGGTTGCCTGCAATAATGCCATGGGCTTTACTGGCACCTGCCATGGCATAGACTTCCCCTCGAATATATTCGTGCTTGATTGGGGAGATTCTCTCTTCTTCTAAATAGTCTTCTGGAGAGATATAGGCGTAGTTTGGGCTAACTGTCATTTGAGGAATACTCTTTTGAGTCATGTTTTTATTTTATGCGATCGCATAGTGAGTACAGGAGCGCATTGCTGTTTTTGATGCGTTAAGCGGTTGGGTACATCGCTGGCTCAGATAGAGTTCAAGTGCTAGGTTTTTGTGGGTGCATACCTCAATCCCCTTGAGAACTATAAGGTATTGAGTGACTCATCAAGATTGACAGGCATGAAAGTTACTTTCTGTTAAGAGTATCTAATGCTAATAGACCCGCACCATAGGCAGGTTCATGGCGAGGAAAAACAACCTTTACCAAAGGCTTTTGCTGGACAAGAGAAGCAGCAAATTTCTCTCGCATCAACCCGACATTTGACCACACGCTTCCTGTGGTTACGACTTCAAAAATTTCTGAAGGGCTAAAAAGAGTATTAATTACTACTTGTGTAGCTTGTACTAACTCTTTAACCGCATCCTCAATAATGCTAAGAGATACTTCATCCCCCCAGACAGCTTCTTGAGCAATGATCGGAGCTAAAGCGGCTATGTCTTTAACACTCCATCCTTGCTGATAAATTACATTTACTACTTCTTCTAGGTTTAATAAACCTAGATGCTCTCTAAATCGCTCTTGTAGAGTCGTGGCTAGACCCCCTCCATCATAGGCCTTCAATGCGGCTCGTAGACCTGAAACCGCTAGATGATAAGCACTACCCGCATCCCCTAAAAGATGCCCCCAACCGCCAACCCGTTTAGTATCCCCTTGGGAATTTCGCCCAAAAACAATCGAACCTGTTCCTGCGATCGCAACGATTCCTACAGGATGACCCAACCCTCCCACTAAGGCAATTAACGCATCGTTGCCAATCACGACATTAGAAGGTTGCAATGCCCAGGTAATGGGGACAGACTCACTGACTTGTAACTGTTGTACGAACATCTGGACAACTTCGATATCCGTGGGACGCCCAACACCCGCTAACCCTAAGCCTATAGCATCTACTTGGACAGTTCCCATGGCAGCTATTGCCTGAGTAATGGCAGATTGAAGGGAGAAGAAAGCGACTTGCTTGCCGACACTCTGATAATTAGACGCACCCGCTTCACCACGACCTAGTACTTGACCTGTATCGTCCATGAGTACGCAGGCTGTTTTTGTTCCTCCCCCATCTATTCCTAATACCAAATTCATAGAATCCTACATCTTGCTAATGAGTTGAAAAATCAAGATTTTATAAACTCTTGATTTACCTGTATCACTTGCATAGAAAGCGCTTACGCTTTTGTCTAACAAACAAGGCAAAAAGTCAATTGCTAGCATAGAAACGCTCCATCACCAATCTGGATAGAAAGCCCACAAGCAAGGAGTTGTAAAAAAATTCCGGAGTGAATTTACAATCTAAATGATGAAGGTTTCAATCCATCAAGGCGATCGCTCGATCTGAGTAGCGTTATAATGCACGAGGCACTTGATCTTTCGTCTAAACAACCAAGCCAAAAAGTCAATTGCTAGCATAGGAACAATCCATCACAAATCTCAATAAAAAGCTTGCGAGCAAGGATTTGTTGAAGATAAAAAATCTCGGAGGGATACCATGAAAAAATCGTTGTTCGTTGGCTGTCTGATTTTTCTCATCGCCGGATGTGGAACGAAGTCTACCACTACAGCCGTCAATCCTGATAGTCCTGCCCAAACCGCACAGCAATCTAAGGAGTCTGCGAAAACTTCTTCTGCGGCACAAAGCAATGTAGAACTCTTGAACGCGGGAACTGAACCCAAGCAGCAACTTCGTTTAGCACCGCTGGCGAACGCGAAGCAAACGGTAGAGATGACGATGAAAATGGACATGGCAATGTCTGTAGCCGGTCAGCAGCAGCAAGCGATCGCAACTCCACCGATTAAAATGACGATGGACTCGAATGTCACCAAGGTGGATGCTAACGGGGATATTCACGCTAATTTTTCTTATGTGGATGCCGATATCGTTGCTGCAGCGAATACTCCACCCGAAATGGTCAACGCTATGCGATCGCAAATTAAAAAGATCGTCGGTTTGAAGGGTTCTATGATTGTCGATAATCAGGGGAATACCAAACAGGTCAATGTTGACGTACCTGAAGACCTTGATCCAAACACCAAACGCATGGCTGACCAAATGGTGAGTTCCTTCAAGCAAATCTCCTCGCCAGTTCCTGTTGAAGCAGTTGGTGTGGGTGCTAAGTGGCGAGTGCCTAACTCAGTGACAGCTAACGGCATGAATCTGAACCAGATCGCTACTTATGAATTAGTCGATCTAAAAGATAATGTTGCTACCCTACAAGTTAGCATGGAACAGCAAGCAGAAGGACAACAAATAAATCCACCCGGACTGCCTGAAGGTGCATCCATCAACCTCAAATCTTTGAAGTCTGAAGGCAAGGGCAAGGTCAAAATGGCGTTGAATAAAATGATGCCAACGAGTTCCAATATGTCTGTACGTTCTAATACAGAAATGACTGTTAAGGAGGCTGGAAGTCAACAAGAAACTCCGATGGGCATGAATTCAGCAATGGAGATTAATCTAGAATCTAAGTAATGCTTGCGTGAACTCAACCCAATTCAATCATTGTTGATTTCCAAATAAGAAAGAGGGAACAGTGAGGAACGAGCAGTTCCCTGTTCCCTTTTTGGTGAACATACGGGCGAGGAGAGGGAACTCCTTAACGGGGAACTTCTGCACAAAAGATTTCACAATTCGTTGAGACTGGCTATAGTCTATTACAAGATGGCATAACCTGAAACTAAGCGATTCTCTACGCCACCAGTGCCTTCTTTGAAGCTAGCCATGACTAAAACGTTAGATCTTCTTCAGCAGCTACCAACTCTGAGTGATGACCAGCTTAAAAACGAGTATTTGCAAGCTCTGCAAGGCAGAGAATCCCTAGTGCAAATCTTGCCTATCTTGGATGACGAAGCTCAGGCACAACGAATCGTGAATTTAGCGCTAGAAGTGAATTTAACGCTAGGAGCTAAGCTTGTAGGAGCCATCAAACCAAAGTTTCACCCCGCCCTAATAGACTTTGTTGCCGGACTAGACATTCCTCAACCCCTGAAAATGCAGCTTCTGGGCATAACACGCTCTGATATAGCGACTCCGATACTGCTGCAAGCACTCAAGCAGGAAGACTTTCACGTTCTTCGCAGTGCAGTGCGGGCATTGGTCAAAATTGGTACTGAAGCTGTAGTGACCGGATTACTACAAGCCTTGATTCATGGAAACTATGAGATGCGTCGGTGGACAGCTTGGGGGTTAGGGCAAATCGACTCTGAATCGGTAGTGACTGAACTGCTAGAAGTGTTAAAGCATGAAGTCCCCTATGTTCGGATGTGGGCGGCAGCGGCATTAGGGCAAATTCATAATCAGGCAGCTGTTACTGGGTTAGTCCAAGCGCTGAATGATGAAGACCCTGAGGTTCGGGGATGGGCAGCTTCAGCGTTGGGTAAAATGGGTACGGAAGCGGCAGTATCTCCCCTACTGCAAGCGCTGAGCGATCGCGAACCTCAGGTGCGTTGGCGGGCCGCTTCGGCATTAGGACAAATTCGCAATGAGGGGGCAGTCCCTAGTCTATTGCAAGCGCTGAGCGATCGCGAATCACAGGTGCGTTGGCGGGCTGCTACAGCATTAGGACAAATTCGCAGTGAGGGGGCAGTCCCTTCACTGCTACAAGCGCTTGACGATGAACATTCCTATGTCCGGTGGAGCGCGGTTTCAGCGTTAGCGCAAATTGGCAGTAGGGCAGCTGTGCCGGGATTACTACAAGCACTGGGTGATCAAGACCGATATGTTCGGGGTCGGGTTGCTTATGCCTTGGGGCAAATCGGAACCGAAGCGGCTGTGGTTGGGCTGTTACAAGCGCTTAAAGACCGAGACTCCTTTGTGCGTGAAAGAGCTGCAGAGGGACTCAAGCACATGGAGATTAGGACATCCGTGGGTGGACTGCTACCCGATTATATGGATTGGGGTAGCCCCGAAGAGAAAGAAACACCCAATCTTCAGTGTGACATAACTAGCGCCTCCGAATCTCATCAATTCCCGACCATTTTTATCGAGTCCTGTATCCAAGCTAGCGATCGCCTCCTTTCCACTACTCAAGAACCCCTCATCAAATACCTGATCTCCATTGGTGACCCTGGTGACGACCCTCCTGAAGGGTATCATCCTGTAACCCATCGGTTACGGCTGGAATTTCATGATATCATCACGCCTTTGAATGAACCTGAAGATGTCTTGGCTACACCCAAGGCTATCCTCAAAGTCCTCGATTTTGTGTCTTTAATTTCCCAATGCGATGGGGATGTTCTGATTCATTGTCCAGTCGGAATTAGCCGCTCTCCAGCTATAGCGTTAACCATTTACGCCATGCTACTCGGTGCTGGTAAAGAAAAGGACGCTTTAGCGATGGTGCTGGAAGCTCGACCCCAAGCCGTACCCAACAGTTGGATTGTAGAATTGGCGGATGAAGCATTGGGGCGAGACGGCAGGTTAGTGAAAGTTGCCCAAAACCACGAAAATTTAATGCTTGAAAATGAAACACTTTGACGGATGAGATTCCCTGAACTTGTTAGCGTAGCGGGACGAAGTTCAATCTCACGTAGTCGCTCTCACTACTGTTTTTTTTGTTGTTGCTAACTGCTCCAACAAATTAGTGGCTAATGTGGGTGCATCGTAACGGGCGATATCTGTGCTTAAAAGTGCAGCCTTCTGCCGATAATTAGACTCAGTTAAAATCTTGTTAACTGCAATTCTTACTTGTTTTGGCGTAGGCGTTTTGGTTTTTAAATTAACACCTACCTCCGCCCATTCTACCCTTGCACATATTTCTGGCTTATCTCCTTCAGTTTGACCAGCAGCAACGAGTGGAACACCGTTTGCTAACGCTATATGTACACCGTTGTATCCGCCATTTGTCACCATAACATCGACATGCGGCAGAAGAGAGTAATGTGGAATAAATCTTTCTATTCTGGCATTTGTCGGAATAGAATCGAGTTTAATACTTTCAACGGGTTCGCCTCCGGTTGTGACAACCACCAGTACATCTTCATCGGCAAATGCTTTCAGTGTGGGAACAATCAAATCGTCTACAGCCGTAGATACAGTTCCCTGAGTAACGTGGATGACTGGCTTGCCGATGAATAAGTCGTTCCACCAAGCAGGGGGTGTAAAAGCCGCAGGGGGTTCCGGTAAAAACGGTCCGATGAAGTGTACTTGGGGTGGCAAGTTACTGCGGGGGTATTCAAATGCCGGAACCGTTCCTTGTAAATAGAGAAAAGGTGATATGAAAGCATCAAGAACCCACTGTTGATAGGGTGGTAAGCCAATACTGGAGCGAATTTGATTGAAATAGATAGCTACATCTTTAAACAGCGCTTTTTGGAAGAACCAGTTGAGCCAGCTATTACGCAAACGTCCCTTCACAGAGGCGTCAGGTGGCAAGCCCAATCCAAAAGGCGCTGTTTGAGCACTGCTACTGGTTAATGCAGTAACTCCGAAACTTGCCCAAGGGGGTCCCCCTAATTCGTACACCCAACCCGCTCCAAAGAACGAAAGATCCGATAAAAGAACATCTGCTGGAAATTCGTGCAGGATATCTGTAAAGTCTTTTACCTGACAAACCGCCGAGTCTGCAAAAAAGTGCTTGAGATTAAATTTGAATTGCGCTAATCCTTTGAGTTTTCGATGATTTTCGCGCAAATAGTCTGGGATATTGCTAGGTTCAGAAAAATCTACTCCCGTGCGGATGGGAACGAAACGTGCGCCAGTTCCTTCAATTTTAGACTGAAAAGCCGCTCCGGTATACCACCACACCTGATGACCCCGCTCAACCAATTTACGAGCAATCGGTAAGGCAGGATTGATGTGTCCAACCCAAGGAGTTGTACCTATGAGAAAACGAGCCATGTTGTTTACTTTGGGTGAGGATATTCTTCAACTTTTATAGATAGTTGTGACTGAGTTTACTGCTCATGCCTCATCCCTGTCTTGCCTGTTCTACCGAAAATGTTCTATTCTTCCAAAAACTTTAACAGGCGTCTCTATAAGCCTTTGGCGTGCTTCCTGTGTGCTTGCGGAAAACTCTAGTAAAGTGGCTTTGATTCTTAAAGCCTAATTCCTGCAGTATTTCTGTAATTGTCAATTCCTGCCTAGCTAATAGCTTCTTAGCCCTATCAATCCGGGCTTTCGTTATATATTGATGCGGTGCAAGTCCTGTAGATTGTTTGAACAAGCTAGCAAAGTAATGAGGACTCATTTTAACAATAGCAGCAATTTCCGATAAGATTAAATTTTGGTCTAAATGGTCATTTATGTAGTCGATTACCTCTCTTAACTTATGTTGAGGTAATCCACTTGTGTACTCTGGAATCACTGCTCGCTTCACGCAATATCGCTGTAGCAAATGAGCCGAAAGAGCAGTTGCCATTGAGTCAGCATATAAACGGCTATCTACTCCACCCAATCTAAGTTCATTTAATAGTTCTAACCCAATTTGCTGAATCAAGGGATCTTTTATTTTGATTTGGGGTATTATTTCGACTCGGTCTGCATCAATTGCTTCATAAGCAACGCGAGCAAAAGTTGATTTTTCCAGAAAAAGATTGATAAACTCAGTTTCTCCATGACATCGAGTCATTATAAACTGTTGATTGGCGGGGAAAACAACGATCTCACCATAGTTGTAGTATTCTTTTTGCTGATGTCCCTCTATCTTTACGGTTACCTCAACGGGTTTCACACAAATGGTAATAATATGTTGAGCAAAGCAACATTCAGGGAGATTGTGAGCATCTTGCCGATGATAAGCTAAGTGAACAGTTTCCCAGCCGGCTTTGTCACTTGAAACTACAGGTGAATTAGGGACAAGTTGCTTCCAAACCTCTGACTGCCTGAGAGCAATATTTATTAGTTTGTCTTCTAGCATAATCGATATCGCTTCAAGTGCGCTTTCTTACGAAATGGTTGTTAAGCAGGTTTTTTGAACTACATCGCTCTTGAGAAGAGTTCCCAAGCGCAATAGCTTTTTGATAACCTACTACCCCTGACGGATACCCCACAAAGTGTCCCACTTGAGGTTAGTAGCCGGAAAAAATTGGTGTGCGGCTGAAATTTCCGTTCTAGTCAAAATTTTAGAATAAATTTACACCATCCTACTCGTTGCTGGGAAAAGAGGCTTTAGTGATGCAGCTAGAAGCTTGACGCCAAGGCGTATTCAACAGTTGGATTCTAAAATTAGCGGATGAAGTTTTGGGGAGAACAGTAAGTTAGTGAAAATAGCCCAAAATCACGAAGATTTAGGCTTTGAAAATGAAACATTCTGAACTAGAGTGCCAATGCGATGCTGTTATTTTTCAGAACACTTATAGTATTAATATTTTTAAATTTCAGCATTCACAAGTTATACAGTGTTAAACTCTAAGGAAATGATTGCAGAGATTTAGCAATGAACATTATTCCTTATCAGTTAAATAATCCTTCTTGTCAAAAGGCTCAATCGTTAATGTCTTGGCAGGAAGACGATGGAATTTCTTATGGTTACGCTGTTGGGAAAACCTTGAGTCTTATCGGAAGGATTTTGGGTCTGCTTTTCTTACTCGCACTCTTAGGCGTTGCCTCTGTTGTGTGGCTGTGGGTTGCTAGCTTTCGGAGTGGCTGGAGATTTTGGAGTTGGTTAGATGCTCAACCTCATGACCAAACAATTATCGCAACGAACGTGGTCTATCACTTCATCATTATGGTGGTATCTCCTTTTGCACTGTTTGCAAGTTGGTCACAAAAACAGCTCCAAAAATGGTTAGGAATTCCATTTCCATCGGAAATCGATCTGCGCTCTATCATCGAAGAGCAATTGGGCTTTAAACTAGGGGATGGAGTTCCATGTTTCCCAGCATCTACTAAAGAATCGTCTGATGCTTGAGCCTTCTCTAAACTGAGTAGAAGTCTGAGAAGTTTTTATTCAAATATCAAGTTTAGCTGAATGTTTGCTGGTATAACCTTTCCCTTAAACCGGATGACTATATCAGCATTCTTACTCTAGCCATCATCAATAACTTATAAAAGCCTCATCATTTATCTGTATGAATCTGTGGTTCATTTTTCTCACGAATCATCTAGAACTGTTATATGCCAGTGAGATTTTATAAGTTTATTGTATCTAGGGGAAAAGCAAGTTTTATTTTCTCGGAAAAAATAAAATTAGCATGATATTGTATCCCTTGTATCGGAATACAAAAGCAATAAAATTTTAAAATCTAGAAGCTGATAAGGGTTTAGACTGGAGGGCTATACAGCTCAATCTTCCCCCAACGCGATCGCACTATGCTCCAGTGTCCTCAACGGCTTCAACCTTCGGCAATAGGGTTAGATGATTCTCCTGGGGTAGCCGTCTGGATTGCGGCGGTTTTTGCCGCTTTGTCAGCGATCGTGCGGAACAAATTTGCCATAAAACCGAGAATGAATGCCAAAGTAACGGGAACGACAATCAGCCAAAAGATGATCGAAGGCATAATCGGGTCTCCACACCAAGTACTTCCAATTATGCAACGCACTCATCGAAACGCCAATAAATTCCCGTAAAATAAACTAACATTAAGCTTTGGGAAAAAATATTAACAAACAGAAGAAAAATAAAAAAAATAGGTGAAAGTAGCAATCAGGTGTTATATTGTTCTGATCCAGAAATCGCAAAACCCCTTGATCAACTCAAATTTAAGCTTTTATCTGGACAATTCCCAAATAATTGACTAAAAATAAGCAGATGCTCATCTGTAACGATTAGGGTGCGGACAAGCCATGTTTTTAGCACGATAAAAGCCCTATTTATAAGCGAAGGATTACTGCCTCGTGACGACTTTCCCTGGTTCCCCAAAATTACCCAAGGGTGCGATCGTTGCTGTCGATTCATCTACAAATAGAATCGTCAGCGCAGTCACATTCCAGTACAATCCAGAAACACTAACACGAACTCTTCAGCCGCAAGTGGCGGGTGGGGAAGAGGGTGCGAAAGTTGAAGCTTTGCGCTTGGAAGGAGCGCCTGTAGAAACCATCAAGCTCGATGTTGAACTTGATGCTACCGATCAACTCGAAAAAGCTCAAATAAACGCGGTTGAACTAGGTATCTATCCTCAACTGTCTGCCTTGGAAACCCTAATTTATCCCCAAAGCACACAAGTGGTTTCCAATATGCAGAAATTAGAGCGGGGCATGATCGAAATGGTGCCGATGGAAGCGCCGATGACTTTGCTCGTGTGGGGGTATAAACGGGTACTTCCTGTCCGTCTAACTGATTTCAGCATTACGGAAGAAGCGTATGATGTTAATCTCAACCCCATTCGGGCTAAGGTATCCCTGAGTTTGCGAGTTTTGAACTACAACGATTTACCGTGGGGAAAACAGGGAGCGAAATTATTCCTGGCTCATCACAAAATTAAAGAACGGATGGCAGTTATGTCGTTTCTCTAGTTTGCTACAAATAATTGACACTCCAGACGCGGAGATTGATTTGTAGCAAACATTTAGCTATTTGATATTAAAGGCAGTGTTAGCAATCCTGCTGCTAACACAGGCGTCAATATTAATCAACGTCTTTAAGAGATTCGCCTGTTCATTTTTGACTCCCTACTTAATTTTAAGATTATGTTCGAGCATACTAGCCGCTACTACAACTTAGAAACGGCGCAATACACGACTCCTGATGGGCGCGAAATTGCATACAAACGTCGTCGTTTTTTACCGCAAGGGCAAGTGATGCCACTATTACAAGAAGTTATGGTGGTAGAAGGCGATCGCTTAGATCTAATTACCTATAACACGCTAGGTGATGCTGAGCAATTTTGGCAGGTGTGTGATGCCAATAACACCCTAAATCCAACCGAACTTACTGCTGAAATTGGGGAGACAATCCGAATCCCAATGCCGCAGGTTTGAGGAGGTTGCGATGCCCCTGGGAATTAACCTCACCCTATTAATTGGTGCCAATCAACCTAAACCTGCCCCTCGGTTACTGATGGAAGCGCTGCAAAGCGTTGAAGTCACGTATAGCGATGAAGGGTCTTCTGGCTTTCAAATGATTTTTCGAGTGGGACGCGCTGGACGCAATGATTTGCAGGATTACCAATTGATTAAAAATCCTCTCTTTCAGGTGTTTAATCGGGTGATTTTAATCGTGACGTTAGGTGCTAATGCTCAAGTCTTGATGGATGGCATTATTACCAACCAGCAGTTTTCACCCAGTATGACGCCAGGGGGTTCCACGTTCACCATTACGGGTGAAGATGTCAGCGTCATGATGGATTTAGAGGAAAAATCCGTAGAACACACCGCTCAAGATGAAGCTACAATTGCTCGTCTGTTAATTAGTAATTATTCTAAATACGGTTTGATTCCCAAAGTCATGAAGCCCCCCGTAACAGATCAACCCACTCGCAATGAACGAATTCCTTCCCAACAAGGCACCGATCTAGAGTATCTTAGAGCGATCGCACAACGCTTTGCTTACGTCTTTTACGTCATGCCCGGCCCCGCATCTGGGACTAACACTGCCTACTGGGGGCCACCACAGCGTAAAGGTCAAGCGCAGAAGGCATTAAGCGTTAATATGGGTCCTTTTAGTAATGTGGACTCAATCAACTTCCAGAATAATGCTTTAGCCGCGACAGCCGTAGAGGGAAGCGTTCAAGACCGCAAAACCAACAAAATTCGACCCGTACAGGAATATAACAGCGATCGCCCCCAATTAGCCAAGCAAGCCTCACTCACTCAGCAATCTCATCGACGCCTCAAACAGTTTCGCCAAACCGGCAGAGAAACCGCTCAAGCAGACGCCCACGCCCAAGCGATAACCGACCGCTCTGTGGATGATGTGGTCACAGTTACAGGGGAACTCGATACTCTGCGTTATGGGGCCTTGCTGCAATTACGAGGATTGGTGGGTTTGCGAGGAGTAGGACACAGCTATGACGGCTTCTATTACGTCAAAAATGTCACCCACAAAATTAGCAAGGGGCAATATAAGCAGAATTTTACCATTACCCGCGAAGGACTCGGAACCACAACACAAAGGGTGCCAGTTTGATACTAAATCTGGGGAGCTTCTTTAGGTGTGCAGGGGTGCGGGGGAGCTGGGGAGCTGGGGGGACGGGGAGAGAAAAGAGAGACAGATTTAAAGGGGTTATCAAAGCGGATTTATGAAACAGTTTTTTGGCAAATATCGCGGTAAAGTAACGGAGAACAAAGACCCCTTAAATTTAGGTCGAATTCAAGTGAGCGTTCCCGCAATTTTTGGAGAGGGACGCCAAAGTTGGGCCTTGCCCTGCACTCCTTATGCGGGTAAAGATATTGGCTTTTTTACGATTCCACCTGTTGATGCCAATGTTTGGGTGGAATTTGAAGGCGGCGACCCCGACTATCCGATTTGGAGCGGTTGTTTTTGGGGTGAAAATGAATTGCCGCAAAACGCAAAAGTTGAAGACCCCGTTAAGGTTCAGGTATTTAAAACTGATGGTATTACAATTACTTTAAGCAATTTGGGTAATAACAAAGGATTAACGATTGAAGTTGATAAGCCAGTGGTCAACCAACCGCTGAA
>JBFLZA010000232.1:0-12236 GCA_040756535.1 Cyanobacteriota bacterium | reverse complement strand
TCACTCAATTCTAGGGAAAATTGATTCGAGTTATTGAGTTATGTATTGAGCCAGAATCCGTTCCACTACATCTTTATGATTTAAGGTGATATTTTTTTTTGAACATTCTCTCCATTGTCTTTTTTCAAAAATTCCTGTTTTTATTTGTATGTTTATTTAAGAGCTTTAACTTACCAACTATCCCTCTATTTCCCAAGTTATCTAATGAGCCGGAATGCGAACATTACCGTTCCTTTCATCGCTGGTGACAGAATCTCCTGAAGCTTTATTTGTCAAGACCAATTAAAGCTTGTCATCCAGCTAGATATTTCAGGGCAGCGATCGCTCCAGACGCCAATTACTACACAAAAGTTAACAACACTACCGAACTGGCTACCAGAAAAGCCATAATGCCGACAAATACGGTTGGGCACTAGTAGTCAGTGAAGTACTTTTTTCTTTCCGATGGATGGACTGTAGGTCGGGTTTGGGAATTCGGCGGTCTTTGGAACGTCAACGCTTGGCGACGCGAACCCGACATTGAGAAAATGAATCTCTGTATCTTGGAGCAAGGTGAGAAATTATGGCTCTATCGGGTTGAAGACGCCGTTCTCATGGTCGAAGTCAAACCGATGAACGACACTCCCCGCGAGTCAGCAAAGACAATTGGTCAGGTCGTCCTGAAGCGTTTGATTGATGCCGAGCAAGCCCTAGAGCGAGTGGCGACAGCACAGGCTTGGTTCAATCCTCTAAGTATGGAATAGTAATTATTATCCAGAAAATTGAGCTGATTTAATCCCCTGTAGGGGATATGTGGGAGCAAAACACTCAAACTGTCTTGCAATTGGCTCTAACAATAGTTACACTTCTTTAAACAATCTTCAGTTTCACGGACGCCTTGTTCGCAAAACTACGTTGTCTTGCCTGGGTTTCGTTTAAAAAACTCCACAAAAGTGGCGTAAAATTCTAATATCTTCAGAAAAGAAGCGTCGAAGCAGAAACTTTATTCCGAGGAGGAGCGTAGTCGATGGGACTACCCTGGTACAGAGTACACACAGTCGTCCTGAATGACCCAGGACGGCTGATCGCTGTACACCTGATGCACACTGCCCTTGTGGCAGGATGGGCTGGCTCAATGGCCCTTTATGAATTGGCAATTTTTGATCCGAGCGATCCCGTTTTGAACCCCATGTGGCGTCAGGGTATGTTTGTCATGCCCTTCATGGCACGTTTGGGTGTCACTCAGTCTTGGGGCGGTTGGAGCATCACGGGCGAAAACGCAGTCAACCCTGGCTTCTGGTCATTTGAAGGCGTTGCTGCAGCTCACATTGTCCTCTCTGGTCTTTTGTTCCTGGCTGCCGTATGGCACTGGGTTTACTGGGATTTGGAGCTATTCAGAGACCCTCGCACTGGCGAACCGGCTCTGGATTTGCCAAAAATGTTTGGCATTCACTTGTTCTTATCTGGTTTGCTGTGCTTTGGCTTTGGTGCGTTTCACCTGACTGGACTATTTGGTCCTGGAATGTGGGTTTCTGATGGATATGGTCTCACGGGCCACGTTCAACCTGTAGCCCCATCGTGGGGACCAGAAGGCTTTAACCCCTTCAACCCCGGTGGTGTTGTCGCTCACCATATCGCTGCGGGTATTGTCGGCATTATTGCTGGGTTATTCCACTTAACTGTCCGACCACCGGAGCGGTTATTCAGAGCCCTGCGGATGGGGAATATCGAAACAGTACTTTCTAGCAGTATTGCCGCCGTCTTCTTTGCTGCATTTGTTGTAGCTGGGACGATGTGGTACGGTCATGCCACCACCCCCATTGAATTGTTCGGTCCAACCCGTTATCAATGGGATCAAGGGTATTTCAAACAAGAAATTGACCGTCGCGTACAAGCCAGTGTGACATCTGGAGCAAGCCTGTCTGAAGCTTGGAACCAGATTCCAGAAAAACTGGCATTCTATGACTATGTGGGCAACTCTCCTGCTAAGGGAGGTTTGTTCCGTGCCGGTCCGATGGACAAGGGTGACGGTATCGCTCAAGCTTGGCTGGGCCATCCTGTGTTTAAGGATGCTGAAGGCCGGGAGTTAAGCGTTCGTCGTATGCCTAACTTCTTTGAAACCTTCCCCATCGTTTTGACCGATGCTAATGGAATTGTTCGGGCAGACATTCCATTCCGTCGGGCAGAATCAAAATACAGCTTTGAGCAGGCTGGTGTCACCGCTAGCATGTACGGTGGTGCTTTGGATGGTCAAACCATTAAAGATCCAGCCTTTGTGAAAAAGATTGCCCGTAAGGCTCAACTCGGTGAACCCTTCGATTTTGATACGGAAACCCTGAATTCTGACGGTGTGTTCCGTACCAGTCCACGGGGTTGGTTCACCTTCGGTCATGCTGTGTTTGCCCTGCTATTCTTCTTCGGTCACATCTGGCATGGTTCTCGGACTCTGTACCGAGATGTATTTGCTGGTGTTGAGGCTGACCTGGAAGAACAAGTCGAGTGGGGTCTCTTCCAGAAGGTGGGCGACAAGTCCACCCGCCGGAAAGAGACTGTCTAGAACAGCAATTTTGTAAAAGGCAAAAGGTAAAAGTAGAAATTACTCTTCTTTTGCCTTTTTACTATCTTCTATTGCTGGGCGAGGTAGACTGGTAGTTAAGAGATAATCAGGAATTATTGCCATGGAAAGCGTTGCTTATATCTTTATCTTGGCCTGTGCAATCGGTGTCCTCTTTTTTGCGATCGCCTTCAGAGAGCCACCTCGGATTGAAAAGAAGTAGTTAGCCGCTTTGATCACGTTAGTCAGGCGAGAAATATTCCTCGCGTGAATGCTGCAAAATTACAGCTCTAGTTGAATGTCCTGAGCCACTAAAGTCAATCAGCTTCTCTAACAGAGAAAAAGATAGACAAATATCGGCTCAGGTTTTCGCGTAGAGCGACAGCATCTGCCTCAAAGCCTTCTGGTGCGAACAATTTGGTTTTGAGTCTACCCAACTCCCAAAGGACATTTGATTATGCGATGCCCCTATTGTCAACACACCGATAGCCGTGTTCTTGAGTCCCGTTCTACAGAAGCAGGACAAAGTGTTCGCAGGCGTCGGGAGTGTTTGCAGTGCAAACATCGCTTCACGACTTACGAACGTATTGAATACGTGCCTGTAAGCGTTATTAAACGAGATGGCAAACGGGAATCATTTGACCGTTCTAAGTTGTTACGTGGAATTGTGCGTGCCTGCGAGAAAACAGGTATTCCTCAAAGACGCCTGGAAGTATTAGTGGATGAGATTGAAGCAGAATTTCAGCAGAGAGCTGGGCGAGAAGTGAGTAGTAACGAAATTGGCGAATTGGTGCTTCAGTACCTGCGAGATGAGAGTGAAGTGGCTTATATTCGTTTTGCTTCTGTCTATCGCCAGTTTCAAGGGATTCGAGATTTTGTGGAAACCTTAAATGGTCTCAAAAGCCACGCTGAATCTATCGAGACATCTTCAAGCGCATCCACAGAGGTTTTAGAGACAGAGCAAAAAAATACATCAACCCCTGGGATAACCGAAGAGAATTCAGCAGTACGAAAGCAAGGTTCTGTAGCCCTCACTCCAGAATAGAGCGTTTCGTAACTTCAAATAGTTAACCCATCTAATTTTGGTGAATTTTTCAGAGTGGAGCAGGCGAGTTTGGAGTATCTTCTAATTCCCTACTTCCTATGCCACTCGGTTATCTTATAGGGAGAGGGGAGTTAAGATTGGAGTAGGGTTCTCTACCCTCAATCATCGGTAATATGCCTGGATAGCAACTTAGGTGTGTCGCCTGAGTTATAATTAGCTGTCTGGACTTTATTAAATCTTTTAAAATAAGGTTATAGACAAAGCGATGTAGGTGTAGGCAGCACAATGCCGACGTGCGTGTACATCGACAGGAGGCATAGTCATTTACGGAGATAAAACTAGGAAACACAACACACATGCTCAGTCAGAAAAAAACCGCTACAGAAATTGGATTCACTCACGAGGATTTTGCCGCCCTTCTTGATAAATATGACTATCACTTTAGTCCTGGCGATATTGTTGCCGGAACCGTCTTCAGTCTTGAGCCGAGGGGCGCTCTGATTGACATTGGTGCTAAAACCGCCGCCTATATTCCGATTCAGGAGATGTCAATTAACCGGGTGGACAACCCGGAAGAGGTATTACAGTCCAACGAGACGCGGGAATTTTTCATTCTGACTGACGAGAATGAAGATGGTCAGTTAACTCTTTCAATTCGTCGCATCGAGTACATGCGAGCTTGGGAGCGAGTACGGCAGTTACAAGCAGAAGATGCCACGGTGCGCTCTTTAGTTTTTGCTACCAACCGAGGAGGCGCACTAGTTCGTATTGAGGGACTGCGTGGTTTTATTCCTGGTTCTCACATCAGCACTCGCAAACCCAAGGAAGATTTGGTGGGAGAAGAACTTCAACTGAAATTCCTGGAAGTAGACGAAGACCGCAATCGTTTAGTTCTCTCGCACCGTCGCGCTCTAGTGGAGCGGAAGATGAACCGCCTAGAAGTGGGCGAAGTAGTGATTGGTTCCGTGCGAGGTATCAAGCCTTACGGTGCGTTTATCGATATCGGTGGTGTCAGTGGTCTGCTGCACATTTCTGAGATTTCCCACGATCACATTGATACTCCCCACAGTGTCTTTAATGTCAATGATGAAGTGAAAGTGATGATCATTGACTTGGATGCTGAAAGAGGACGGATTTCCCTGTCTACCAAGCAGTTAGAGCCTGAACCGGGAGATATGATCAACAACCGCGATCGGGTCTACGAGAAAGCAGAAGAAATGGCAGAGAAGTACCGCGAGAAGATGCGTGCTGCACAGCAGCAGCAACAGCAGCCAGAAGATAGTGCTTCTGAAGAGCAAGAGCCAGTTTATCAAGAAGAAGAGATTGCGGTAGCAATTGAAGAGTAATAATAATGGTGTTAACTGGGAGTGTTTTTGACACCCCCAGCTATTTGTCAAAGAGGGAAAGCCCCTCTTTTTTTATGGGTTGGAGCGACTTTTGAGAGGAGCAAGCTTTTGGTAACAATTCGCTGTCAGAACGTCACGTTTCCTAATATCCAGGCGGTTATTTTTGATAAAGACGGCACGTTGGAGGACTCACAAGTTTTTTTGAGAGAATTGGGACAAAAGCGATCGCGCCTGATTGACGCCCAAATCCCTGGAATTGGAGAGCCGTTGTTGATGGCGTTTGGTATTGACGGCGAAAAGCTTGACCCGACAGGGTTGATGGCAGTGGGTAGCCGTCGCGAAAATGAAATTGCGGCTGCTGCCTATATCGCTGAGACGGGTCGAGGTTGGCTGGAGTCTTTAGCGATCGCTCGTCGTGCCTTTGAAGAATCTGACCGCTATCTCAAAGACGCCGCCAATACTTCACCCCTGTTTGCCGGTAGCCTGGAAGTGCTGAAATTCCTCTGGGATGCTGGACTTAAACTGGGAATTCTTTCAGCAGCAACAACGGCTAGGGTGCAAGCCTTTGTCAAGCGTCACCAACTTGACTCTTACATCCAGTTACAGCAAGGTGTGGATGAAGGGCCGAGTAAACCTGACCCTGTACTATTTCTCCGAGCTTGCCAAACTCTGGGAGTTGAACCGTCCTCAACCCTAATGGTTGGAGATTCTGCCGGAGATATTGAGATGGCACGTCGTGCGGGTGCAGCGGGTTGTATCGGTATCTGTTGGGGAACACCAGAAGCTGCACATTTAGAAGCGGCTGATGTGGTAATTTCTCAACTTGATGAAATTCAAGTAGAGGGTAACGGTTAATTCTCCTCATCAACACGGGATTATTCTCATCAACTTGTGCATTGGCACTATTTCAAAATCAGCAATTTAGCTGAGCTATATTAGCGGATTTACGGAGGTCACAGCTAGATAGGCATTGTTAGCTTTGACTAACAACAATCAACGGAAGTCTCATCTATCATGCTCTTCAAGCCTTTATCTTCCGCGATTGCAACAACAATAAAGAAAAACCCTTTGTTAGTTGCTTTAAGTACTACTCTATTAGTCGTCATCTTGCCTGTAATTTTAGTATTAGCTCCGAGCGCTAGCGTAGCTCAGAGTACAAAATGGTGTGAGTGTACAGAATATGTGGCAAGCCGCTTCGGATTAAGTGGCTATCCTCATGCAGGAGATTGGGACAATGGCTATTTAGCCAGGAATGGCTTTCACCAAATCAATTCTCCTCAAAATGGTGCCATCGTGGTCTTGAATCCCAACACAGCAGGCGCATTTGGGTTGGGTCATGTTGGGGTAGTCGAATCCTACGCAACTGTTGGCAATTCGCTGAGGCTCAACATACGTGGGACAAACCAGCCTGGTGCCAAAGTGGGTAACGAGTATGGCTGTAATAATGTAACAATTTGGTCAAATAATACAAACGTTATTAGTAACTCAGGCGTTACGTATTGGGCTTCTAATACAGAGCCATATCAAAAAGATATTGGAATTGGAGCTAATGGCAGTACTTGGGTAACAGGATTTGCCTCCACTCCAGGAGGGTATGGAGTATACAACTGGGATGGCGCAAGGTGGATAAAAGTTGAGGGGGGTGCAGTTGGGGTTTCTGTGCAGCCTGATGGTATTCCTTGGGTTGTTAACGACGCGGGAGAAATTTTTAGAAGAGTTAGTAACTCATGGGAAAGAATACCTGGTTGTGCTAAAGATATTGGGATGGGAGCGAATGGCAGTACTTGGGTAATAGGTTGTGACTCCACTCCAGGAGGGTATGGAATACATAACTGGAATGGTGCCGATTGGATAAAACCTGATGGGGGTGCAGTGAGGATTTCTGTGCAGCCTGATGGCACTCCTTGGGTTGTTAACAATGCAGGAGAAATTTTCAGAAGAGTTAATAACTCATGGGAAAGAATACCTGGCTGTGCTAAAGATATCGGAATTGGAGCAAATGGTAGTACTTGGGTAATAGGTTGTGATTCTACTCCAGGAGGATATGGAATACATAACTGGAATGGTGCCGATTGGATAAAACCTGATGGGGGTGCAGTGAGGATTTCTGTACAGCCTGATGGTGTCCCTTGGATTGTTAACGACGCAGGAGAAATTTTTAGAAGAGTTAATAACTCCTGGCAAAGAATGCAATGAGCTGTAGAACGGATAGTAGTGTTAAGCCAGTAATAAGCTAACGGGAATTCAATTTTGTAGGTACTATCAAATTCCTAAAACTTTTGTGGTGTAGGCATCTTGCCCGTCCGCTACATTCAATTTGAAGGCACGTCATAATTTACTGGCTTTAGACATCCCAGTGTCAAGCTGGGTTAGACCGATCTTCCAAAAGTTCCAAGTTTTTCAGGAGACGAAGGGCTGATTTATAGGCTTCTTCAGTTAATTCCTGCCGTTCGCCGCTATTTTCTACCAAATCATCAACCACTAACCGCAAAAAGCCAATCATGGGGTTGAGACGGTTGCGAATTTCATAGGAAGCTCGAATAAACGCCTCATTGGCCGCGACGTTCATGACATCATTAATGCTTCGATCAAATTGCATCAAGTACAGGCGAGTGTAATAACCGCCTTGTTTGAGCAGTTGTTCATGAGTACCCATCTCTACAACATGGCCTTTGTCCAGCACGGCGATTTGGTCAGCTTTTTGGACGGTGGAAAGTCGATGAGCAATCACAATCGTTGTGCGAGCACGGCACAGTTCATCAATTGCCTGTTGCACTAACCGTTCGGAAACGGTATCTAGAGCACTCGTCGCCTCATCCAATATTAAAATATCGGGGTCACGGAGAAGCGCCCGTGCGATCGCAATTCGCTGCCTTTGTCCTCCCGATAACATAACGCCGCGATCGCCAACGATCGTATCAAATCCTTGGGGTAACTCACTAATAAATTCGTAAGCATTCGCTCGTTTTGCCGCTACCATCACCTCTAGTTCACTCACATCCTCCAACCCATAGGCGATATTGTAACGAACAGAGTTATTGAATAAGAACGTATCCTGGCTGACAATCCCCATTGCTTCTCTGAGCGATCGGATGTCGAATTCTCGTAAATCTTTTCCATCTATCGAAATTCGACCCTCAATCGGATCATAAAATCTGGGCACTAAATCCACTAAAGTTGACTTACCAGCCCCAGAAGCACCCACTAAGGCGAGAGTTGTTCCTTTTGGAACCCATAAATTCACATCTTTTAGAACTAATTCGTTATGACCCGGATAAGCAAAAGACACATGTTCCAAACCAATGCCCTGTTCTATCTTTGTATAAAGGGTTTGACCATGAGTCATAAAAGGTTTGTTAGCTCGCCGCAAAAACTCTGTGACAACCTGAGTACCGGGCACTGCATTAGCGAAGTTACTTCTTTGCGTATTCAACTGACTCACAACAGGCAGTAACCGAAAAAGCACGTATAGATAGATCAGCAATACTGTTAACAGCGATTCAATCTGCTGCCAGAAAAAAGTTCTTCCCAAAAATACAATTGCCAAAATTGCCAAGGTACCTACTACTTCATTAATGGGTCCAATGGCATCAAAATTCGCTTGGGATTGTTGGTCAGCTCGTTCCCGTTCGTCAATAAATTTTTCTATAATCCTATACTCATAATCTTCATTGCTAACCGACTTAATTAATCGTATTCCCGCTAAAATTTCTAATAATGCTGATGAATAACTACTCGATCTCTCAGACAGAATTTTACCAAATTGTTGAGCCCGCTTAATTAAATACTGATTAATACCAGCCACTAGGGCTAGTAATACCGTAGAAGCTAAAGTTAACTGCCAAGATATCGAAATTAATATACATGCAAATATTAAAATTGTTACCGAAGTAGTAAAGATGTTAATAGCCATTCGGATGGAGATAGTTGCACGAAGAACTTCTCCGGTAATTGTGTTAATAATGTCGCCCGTCTTTATTGTTGAGAAAAAATCCAAATCCACTTCTAGAATTAATCTTATAGCTTCCTTTCTTATATTTCTAACCAATTGTCTTGATAAATTGGCAGAAACAAGAGCGTTGAGATAAACCGCAAGGTTTTTTAATATAATTGCTAAGACCACTATCCCAACCATCATCATAAGGCTTTGATTGCCTTCAGCGTCCCCAAAAAAAGACAAGATTTTTTGGATGATGGGTGGCCCTCCTTGTATGCCGATATCTTCTTTCCCCAAAAAACCAAGTACCAAGGGTACAATCAATGTTGTACTCACTCCGTTAAAAAGCGCACTAGAAAAACCAATGATAACTGTCAAAAAAATCCATAAAGGATAACGGAGCGCGTATTTCAAGAGAAGCTTATAAGGAGACATAGGGTAGTGCAATTAATAAAATTAGGAAATTAGCAAACATTAAAATGCTATCAAGTTGCCAGATTCAATGACAACAGATAACAAAAGAAATCAAGAGTTGAAGATATGATTAATTCACGAACTTCAAATGACCTGTTTGCAGCTCGTCAAAGACACGATTGATATGACTGCGTTCATCGTCGGTAACTTTGTAGTCAGACAGAAAGGTAGTGACTAAATGTAGATGCTCCAGACGGCTTAATTGACCAGTCTTAAGAATTCGTTCGACAATTTGCTTGATCGTTTGACTGGAATGATTTTGAATGTTTCCTGCCATTAGCTGCTGGTCACAAAAAATATCTTTGTTGGCTATTGCCTTAATTCTCTCCTAAGATAATCTGCTTGGCACGATGGCGTCATCTTACATCAGAGCAGTGAGTAGAGCTATGGTCAAAAATGAACTAGTGCTGAATAGGTCAACAGAAGGTTTGGTCGATACAGTGGTGAGAGTGAAACTAAGTGCCCAAAAGGAGTATAAGAAATGCAGGTAAGCCGACTTTCAGCACTTTCTGACAACTACATCTTTTTGCTACACGACCCCGAAGAGAATGTTGCGGCTGTTGTTGACCCGGCAGAAGCGCAGCCAGTGCTACGGCGTTTAGAAGAACTGGGTGCTGAACTGGTAGCAATTTTCAACACTCATCATCACATGGATCATGTCGGTGGCAATCGGCAGTTACTTCAGCGTTTTCCCAACATTCGTGTCTATGGAGGCGCTCAAGATAGGGGCAGAATTCCCGGACAACAGGTGTTTTGCTCCGAAGGCGACAAGATTGAGTTTGGGGGTCGAATGGGCGAAGTCTTGTTCGTTCCCGGACACACTAGCGGACATATCGCTTACTACTTTCCTCCGGAAGTAGTAGGTGAACCTGGGGAGTTATTCTGCGGCGATACCCTTTTTGCAGGGGGTTGCGGCAGACTTTTTGAAGGAACTCCGACGCAGATGGTGGAATCTTTAAGCAAGCTGCGAGCGTTACCGGATAATACGCGGGTATGGTGTGCCCATGAGTACACGCTGAAAAATCTTCAATTTGCCCTAACTGTAGATGCCGAGAATCCAGACTTACAATCTCGATTTGCCGAAGTTCAAGCAGCGCGCCGCTGTTCGGAGGCAACAGTACCATCCCTGTTAGGCATAGAAAAGCGCACCAATCCCTTTTTGCGTTGGGAGGAACCTGCACTCCAAACGGCTGTCAAATCTCATGACTCCATACAAACCTTTTCGCGGCTGCGAGGGATGAAGGATCGGTTTTAAATTGCTACAGATGTTTTCTAGAGACTCCTTAAGGGGCTGAAACTGGGACGAGGCAAGGATACCCAAAATTTTCCATCCCCTTCTTGAGCGACACCTGGTTGCGATCGCCTCACATATTTTCGTAGTATGGAGTGTTCTAGATTATCACCATTCCTCAAAGAAGTCAGTACCTGAAGTAACGACTATGGCAAAACGCGTGCAATTAGTCTTAAATCAAGACGTTAAGAAACTGGGAAGAACAGGCGATTTGGTTGAAGTCGCTCCTGGGTATGCTCGTAACTATCTCATTCCCAAAAACATAGGAGTTGTAGCTACTCCTGGTATCCTCAAGCAAGTAGAACGGCGCAAAGAACAAGAGCGGCAGCGCTTACTCGAAGAGAAGCAGCAAGCTGAATCTCGCAAGACAGCCTTAGAAACGATTGGTCGCTTTGTCATCCGCAAGCAAGGGGGTGAAAATGAGGCAATCTTTGGTACCGTTACTGCTCAAGACGTAGCAGAAGCCATTCAAGCTTCTACTAATCAGGAAGTAGACCGTCGGGGAATTACTGTACCCGATATCAGCAAGCTCGGATTCTATAAAGTAGATGTTAAACTCCATCCGGAAGTCACAGCAACTGTAGAAGTTCAAGTTGCACCTTTATAAGGGAGAGGGGAAAGGTGAAGGGGAAAGGGGGAAAGGAATTTTTAGAAAAAGATTTCGACTTCCACCAATTCCTTTTCCTTTTTTTGAGCATCAATGGGAAAGTTTTCCTCCCCACCAAGGTATTGTTAAAGGTTGAAAAGTTGAAAGCTAACCGACGCTGCGGCTTCTCGGAGTGGAGTACAACCTGTTAACCTGTAACGTAACCTGCAACCGAAAATGGGGGGTTGAGTGGTGTTCCTGTGACCGTCACTCAGCCCCCTGAATTGATTAAGCTGGTTGTATTCCCGATATTGCCTTGGCTATGGCTCAAGAACTGAATTTTTCTGCTTTTGGCAACTTTCTACCCCCCCAAAACATTGATGCCGAGGAATCGATACTCGGAGGCATTCTCTTAGACCCTGAAGCCATTGGTCGGGTGGCTGACCTGCTTCGCCCAGACGCCTTCTACATCAATACTCACAAGGAAATTTACAAAGCTGCCTTGGCCCTCCATACCCAAGGGAAGCCAGTAGATTTGATGAGCGTTACTACTTGGTTGTATGACCATGAATTATTAGAGAAAATTGGCGGTCAGAGCAAGTTAGCGGAGTTGGTCGATCGCACTGTGTCAGCGGTCAATATCGATCGCTACGCGGTATTGGTGATGGACAAGTACCTCCGTCGCCAGCTTATCCAGGCAGGCAACGAAGTGGTTCAGCTTGGTTACGAAACATCCGTGGAGTTGGAAACCGTTCTCGACCAAGCAGAACAGAAAATTTTTAGCCTCACTCAAGCAAATCCTAAACAAGGTTTGATTCCAATTTCTGAGACGTTAATCCAAGCGTTTCAAGAGATAGAAACCCGTCAACAGGATAATCTGGCAATCCCTGGTATTGCTACTAATTTCTATGACTTAGATGCCATGACCGGGGGGTTTCAGCGTTCTGATTTGATTATCATCGCTGGCAGACCTTCAATGGGGAAATGCCTGGTATTTGATAGTGAAATTGTCTTGTCAGACGGG
>JBFLZA010000231.1:0-12236 GCA_040756535.1 Cyanobacteriota bacterium | reverse complement strand
ATAGCCATCCTCGATAAATTGTGATCTAGTCTTCGCCCCAACCCAGTGGCGGTTCGATGAGAGTCTGAGCTGAGGTACCAGCTGTAGCACCGGGTTTGTTGACAATCTTCACCGTGCTTGCCTGTGGGCCTTCTTCACCATCCTCTAGGAAAAAATGCACACCCGTTCCGACCTCTAAGCGATCGAAGTCATCATGAAGAACGCTATTGCGGTGAAAGTAGACTTCGCGATCATCAAAGGTTTTGATAAAGCCGTATCCCTCATCACGGAATATCTTAGCCACGATCGCAGTCATGTCTTGTGCTTCGTGAGTCTTGACTCGATTGCGCTGCCGTTCGCTGATTTCTTGAAGCTGGCGACGTGCGGCATCGAATGCATCCCGGATGACGGGTTGAACTTCGATGTACTGAATACCCTCTCCCGGATTACTTTCAGCGACCAATTCTTGACCCGGCACGGTCATATCAATTCGCACCCGATAGGGAGAACCACTGCTGGGGCGATCGTGAATTTTTTCGATCGCTACACGGCAACTATTGAGGCGATCGCAAACTTGTTCGAGTTTGGCAACTTTTTCCCGTACTAATGTCTCAAGTGCCTCGGTTTTTTCTACATCTCTATAGGTAACTTCTAAGGGAACTTGCATATATTTTTATCCTCCAAATATTAACATTGCTATTTCAAACACACCCTGCTTCTACTTACTCATTTCCTATCCAATGAAGGCCTATAAGTAGGGGAAAGGGAAAAGGGGAAACGACTTTGCTGTATCAGTATCCTTCTACCTCCCAAGGAAGTAAAAGAAAAGCTTTTCGTGACGCACCTGGATAAAGCGGATTTGACCGTGGCGCTGGCGCAGTGCTTCCATGATGCCGTTGATGCCATCACCGGGTAGCCCAAAAATCACTTCGACAACCCAATCGATGAGGGTATCAATTAAGACATCGGCTGCGGTTGTTGCCATCTTTCACGTCTCCAATGCGGGTCGGTTGAGCCTGCTTCAGGTTATCAAGGGGCGTTTAATGACTTCATCAATCGTTGGGACTAGACCTTTAATAATAGAAAAGGTATCAATAGCCACAAAACATAGAGCGCTGCTGTATTTCAGCAACGCCTGTCATGAAATCGACGGCTGAATCAGTAAAGAGATCTGAAATGGGGAGTTGTATCATTCCATACCCCATAACGAACATCAATTACCCAGCCTCTACAATCTGGTTTGCAGCTTCGACCAAGTTGCTGGCAATTACTTCCGGTTGCGGGTAAACACTGAGATAATCTTTCTCCTCCTGAGTAATGAAGACCGTTCGCAAGCCAGCGCAGGCAGCACCGGCAATATCCCAGGCATGAGCTGCAATCATCCAGAAATTGCCCTTAACATCCTGCTTCGGTATGGCATAAACATCGGGGTGCGGCTTGGTCTTCTCGATCGCATCGCAGGAGAAGATGTTGTCAAAGTACTGAAGGGCATTGGCACGTTCTAGCAGCTTATGGGTGGAGTCCTCACTGCCGTTGGTGAGGGCAACTAACCTCCAACCTGCTGTCGTTAGGATGCCAAAAGCCTCTAGGGCGCTTGGTTGCAGCTCTAGTTCACTAAAGGTTTTTACTATATGCGATCGCTGTTGAGTATCTGCCTCGATACCCAGTAGTTTGAGTGTTCGGGGCAGTTCTGCCTCCAATACTTGCTTAAGCGGTTGGTAGCTGCCTGCATGGGATAGGGCAAAAGCATCCCGTAAGCTTTGGGCAAACCAAAGTTCGAGAGCATAAGAAGGGGCACCCAGTTTTACCAGTCGCTGACGGGGTTTGTCTAAACTGAAGCAGGTGCCGATTATGTCGAATGCGGCAGTGCCTTTTGTATTCATTTAGGGGTTCTCAAGTAATAAACCAGTAAATTCTGCTTCCTGCTAGGCTACCCCAGGCACCAGTTCCACCTTGACCCAACCGGGTTGCCGCGTATCGAATGCTTTGTAAGCATCAATCACTGATGCCAAAGGCTCAACCTCTGTGAGGATTTGCTCTGGATCGACTTGTCCGCTTTGAACCATATCCACCAGTGTCGGAATGTACTTGCGATGGTTGCAGTTCCCCATTTGAATCGTGAGGTTCTTGTTCATCGCCATGCCAATGGGGAAGAACTGATGGGTCTGTGGATAAACACCAATGATGGATAAAGTTCCAGCCTTGGCTAGTGCTTGGACTGCCCAGGTTAAGACTTGAGAGGGGGCATCGCCAGGATGCCAATTGTTGCCTTGGGGATTCGTTTCCGGCGCAATTTTTTGTAATTCCTGTTGAAACTGCTGTGCTTTCTGTTCGGCCTGTTCGGCAGCAGGCCCACTGTGGGGACGGGTGGCATCTACACCAACAGCATCGATCGCACGATCTACCCCAATGCCTCCGGTTAGACTTTTAATCACTTCAATTGGGTCTTCTGCATTAAAGTCAATCACCTCAGCACCTTGTACCCGTGCCATTTCCAAGCGAGAAGAAATGGTGTCAACCGCTAAGACACGTCCTGCACCCATGAGATAGGCGCTGACGATCGCAAACTGACCCACCGGGCCACAGCCAAACACAACAACCGTGTCACCGGGTACAATTTCAGCGAGATCAGCCCCAAAGTAACCCGTGGGGAAAATATCCGATATCATAATTGCCTGGTCGTCCGTTACTCCCTCCGGCAACTTAACTAGTCCCACATTGGCATAGGGAATCCGAGCATATTCCGCTTGCAACCCGTTAAACGGGCCCGTCATTTCTGGCCCGCCATAGAACGCTGTTCCGGCTTCGGGGCCATTGGGGTTAGCGTTATCGCATTGGGCATAGTAACCGGAACGGCAGTAGGAACAAAAACCACAGCCGATAGTGGAGGGAATCACAACGCGATCGCCAACTTTCAGGTTACGGACATTCGACCCGATTTCCTCAACAATGCCCACGCCTTCATGCCCCAGTACTGTCCCTGGTTTCATGCCTGGAAGCGTACCGCGAATCATGTGTAAGTCAGTGCCACAGATAGCACTAGCCGTAAGCCGCACGATCGCATCAGTTGGCTCCTGAATTTTTGGCTCTGGCACATCATCCATACGGATGTCACCAACGCCGTGAAAAACAACAGCTTTCATCTTAAATTCTCCTAATTAATTGATAGAAATTGAGTTTGAACGTAACTGCGGTCAAATCTCCAATGCGAATGTCTTAAAACTGATCAAGGGCGGCAGTTCTTAACGGTCACCAGACTTGATATCACTGCTGATGCTGCCCTGTTTCAAAATCGTCGGGATTCCACTCTGGGTTAGGCTCATTGCTAGCGTTGGATTGCCGAGCATCAAACCCTTGTTCATCCCCTTGAGGGAAATCGTCAGGACTCAACTCGGCACGCCGACCTGTTTCACTGCGATTGAAACTGTTGTCTTCGCGTTTCTGTTGTTGTTCAGTCATTTCTGTTTAAATTCGCTAATTATTTGTTGATAGTTAAATTTCAAATGTTTATGTAGGGCAAAACAGACTCTACCCACCTAGAAACTGGAAGGATAAGTCTCTGGCGCTTCACCTCCCTCCCAGTAGCTCGAGCGGTCTAAAGGTTCTACTGCTCGTGTATTATCAATGTGGATTACAGCGTCGAACTGTTCAGGAAGTCGGGCATAGAAGTAGTGGCTGATGCGTTCAGATTCGGGTAGGTAGATAACGCCGATTGCTCTTTCTAGTCGTTGCGATCGCAAACCCTGAACAGCCTGATCATCTTTCCTTAAATTCAGCAAGAAACGAGATAACCCTGTTTCGTGAAACAGCGCCTCATAACTTTCTGGCAACGCAGGACGAACTCGCTTGAGTTGGGTCGGGCCACCCCAGTCAGAGGCAGCGGTAACCGTACCGGTGTAGGTGCTAAAACCAATCAGCACTGCATCCTTTTCATAACGCTGACGCACTAGTTGACCGACGTTAAGTTCACCCGCCGCCCCCATATCGGTTGCTCGTGCGTCCCCTAAGTGGGAATTGTGTTCCCAGACGACAACCTTGATTTGTTTGCCTTGTTGATCAAAATGCTCAACGAGCTGATCGAGGGTTTCTGCCATGTGGCGATCGCGCAAATTCCACGACGATATCCGACCTCGGAACATCGAGCGGTAGTATTCCTCCGCATTCTTCACCAATCGGGCATTCTGTTGGGCGTAGAAGAACTCGTCCTGTGCCTCCTGGCTATCCCGTTTCCCATACTCGGCCGTTTGGCGTTGCAGTTCTAATAACTGATTAATAGCTTCTTTCTGACACGACTCCGTCAGACCAAAGCTCGCTGCATAGCCATAGGATTGAGTATCTTCACCAAAATTCTCAAAGCATGAATAACGATAGCGTGCTCGCTTTGCCGCTTCTGGATCGACCTGATCCAGGTACTTCAGTACAGCATCAATAGAGGCACTCAGGCTATAGAGGTCAAGTCCATAAAAACCAACTTTAGTCCCATCTTGAGGCAGGGCATCATTATATTGACGCAGCCAGTTGACAAAATCAACAACATCTGTATTGCGCCACATCCAACTTGGGAAGCGTTGAAAACCGCCTAGTGCTTCAGCAGGCGTAGGGTCGTCACTCATACCTCGCACGTAACGATTAACGCGATAGGCATCCGGCCAGTCCGCCTCAACGGCCACAGCGGTAAAGCCTTTTTCCTGAATCAGGCGTTTTGTAATCTCAGCCCGCTGTTGATAAAAGTCATGGGTTCCGTGCGATGCTTCGCCAATGAGTACGAAGCGGGCATCACCAATCCACTCCATTAATGGGTCGTAGTCTTGGGCGTTACCCGTCAGCGGATGAGCGGACTCCCGCACCGCCTGGGATAGCTTTGTCATCGTTGTGTCTGGCATGATTGGAATCCTCCTAGCGTTCTGCTATTAGCTTCTTTGAGTGCTGTAGCTGGCTTCTTGGCTGGAGTTGGTCGAGGGGTGATAGCGATCGCTAGCCCGTTGGAGCAAATCGCGTACCTCCTCGTCTATCGTCTGCGAGTTGTTTTTGTACCACAGTTCAACGCTGTGAAAGGGACGTGGCGTCATAGCGCAGATCATTTCGTCTGCCAAGGCTGCAATTTCGTGGTAGGTTTCGGGAGAAGAGATGGGCATAGCAACGACAATTCGAGCCGGGTACTGTTGCCGTAGTGCAATCACAGCAGACCGCAGATTAGCAGGAGTCGTCAGACCGTCATCAACCAGAATTACGGTACGTCCGTACAGATCGGGGAAGGGTCGGTCATTCCGATATAAGCGTTCCAGTTGCTCTAGTTCTCGTTGCTCCCGGATGGTAGCTTTATAAATCGCTGCCTCAAATGAATCATGTGCCTGTACAATTTCTCGATTGAGAACTCGCACCCCACCGGAAGCGATCGCTCCCATCGCCAACTCCTCTTGACCGGGCACACCTAATTTTCGTACTACAAAAACGTCCAAAGGGGCATTGAGGGCTTTCGCCACTTCAAAAGCAACAGGGACACCCCCTTGCGGCAGTGCTAACACCAGCACACCCCAGCGATTGGCATAGTGGGCCAGTTGCCCTGCCAACAGTTGACCTGCTGCTGTTCGGTCTTGGTATAACATGAGTTTTACCCTCCTGACTGCATAAGGGAGGTTAGCTCCGGGGTTAACTGGCACTCTAGACAGCCCTTGCTGTAATGCTGCCCATACTTGCTTTCATCCCTTGGAGCCGCCCTTAAGCATTGACAAGTTCTCCTATTGGGTCAGTACGTATTCCTCGTAAGGTTGATGCTCTAATACAAAGCACATTGACCAAGCCGATGCACAAACAATTCCTGGGCTTACTTTGCTCGTAAACCATTTTTGAAAAAGAGTATCTTTTAGATCAAAAAATTGCTTGAGTGTTAAATCTACAGCTCTTTAGCCGTATTCTTGATGAATACTTTCTTTAGGTCTGCACTCATCTTAAAAAGCGAAGAATATTCTTTCCTCTAACCAATGGAGCGTGATACTTCATCCTCTGCTCTATCTAACAGATGAGCATGTATTAAGATGAACTGTAAAGCTGAATACAGTAGCCCTTGCCAGCCCTGTGAAATTTTTTACTAAGGGAGAAGGGAAAGAAGAATTTTTTACCTTTCCTGTATCAGTATTCTGATACCTCCGAAGAGAGTAAGGGAGAGCTGATCGATATGAATGCTGAATTGCCTGCCAAAAAATCCAGCATTCATGGGTGAGAAAGAGATTTCAACTCCCACCAACCCGCGACCAACACGCACAAAGTTCGGTGGGGGTATAAGCGGTAGGAGCATTTTGTTCCGGATGCGGTCCTTCAAGACCGTAATTTTTACCAGCCATCGGCTGGGGATTTAGGTCATCCTGCCACTGATCTGGCTTTTGATCTGTTGGTCGTCCGACTTTTTCAGGCATGGAATTATTCTCCTTTAGATATTGGTATTTCCTCAAAATTAATCAAGTGAATACACCTGAGCCTAATCTTGATGGTTGGGAGAAATACCCTATCTTCAGGCTTAAATCCAAAACCTTTCTTTAACACTTCAGTGTTATGGCAGCGGATTTTCTTCGGCATTCGGTTCTGGGTTGATCGCTATCACTGCTGTGTCTGTATCTTTTCCAATGTTTTGCCAGATGGCTTGCAACACTGCATCTTTGTCCAATCCAGCGCTGATGTAAGGGAAGTTTTCCCCTTCAACGGCTGCCTTGGCTTCTGCTGCCAAATCTGGGTATTTAGCAAAAACCTTGTTCAGCACCTGATCTCGGCATTGGTGCATCTCGTTGAAACCGTTAAGGCGATCGCACTGTAGAAACTGTAAAGCCAATTTGTGTCCTTGTGCTGCTGATTTCACAGCCTTTAAGGTTTCTGGGTCACCATAAGCGTTATCCAGAATACTATCTAAATCTTCAAGATCTTCACTATATTCCTTGGGATGAACACCACCATCCCTTTCAATTTTGCCTTTCAAGTCTCTCACTTCCTCAACTGCCGCTTTGAGGGGAGCTGTAATAATGGGTTTGGGCTTATCGGGGGGACGTTCCGAACGCTTTACACGGATACGTATAAAACCTATGCTCAGAGGTACTTGTGATCGCGAAGTGTGGAAAAAAAAGCTACAGCAGAGGACAGGCAGGATTAGAATAAATGCTAGCTTCCGGGATTGCATCTGACAGTCTCTTAGTTAAAAATTGATGAGAGAACATTTGACAGTGATGCGCCCATATCTAACGTAGTCCACTTCTAGAGCGTCAGTCCAGTTCTAAATTTTGACAAATCACTCTTTTGGGAAATAGAAAAATCCCTGAAGTTTCATCCCCCTTTAGTCCAAGAGGTTCTCCTGCTTCCTCTACAATTCAACTCCGAAATAGGATTACGGGATGATGTCATAGCTGCTAGAGAAGCAGAAGTTTAAACCTGAAATGAGAGGGAATTAATCAGGCTACATTGTGTAGCTTGAACCAGCGAAATTTACTGCCAAAATCTGAGTGTAGGCAAAGCATCCATCCGAAGCTTATATAACTTCTGTGGGAATAATTATCGTTAAGACGGATGCTCCTGACACAGGGAGTTTGTAAGCTGTTGCACATTTAACTCGCACCTCTTATAGCAGTCGCCAAAGCTGTTAGGACAATTTCGTGATAGCCGCCTACAGTAGCTTATTCTGTGAGTTGATCATTGTCCTAAGCTGCCTGTCCGTTGCTATATCAGCTAGAGTCCTTATAGTGAGGTATCCCAGCAAGAAAATTAAATAACCAACAGCTTATGATGACTTCTTCAGCGGAATTAGTATCAAATCTCGGATTTCCAGTTTAGTCTTGAAAAGTATCATGAGATACGATCAACAAGAAAACTTTATTTCTTTTGAAGAAATTGACAGTTTTTGAAGAGATAGTTCATGAAATTTTAATGTTTTCCCTCAAAGTGATGAAAGAAAAATAATTTTCTTCCCCATCATTTCTCTACCTTTTTCCCTTTACCCTGGCCTAACGATATGCCAGTTGTAAGCACCATAGATGAGTTACATAGAATCTCGGTATTTTTCTAGGAGCTGGGGGATATAATCATAGCCATCAACACCAATAAAGGCAATAATATTTCGCCGCTGTTGTTGCAATAAGGCTTGGAATGCTTCAGTTCCCATTTGACCTTGCAAAATGGTCAGTAAGCCTGCTGTTTGACGCCAATCATTAGAACCAATTTGTTCTAAAAGGTATGCACCTAAGCTACCGGTATAGATGGCTTTCTCCAGGTTTTGCAGACTGTAGTAAGCTTGAGCTAGATACGCCAAATTGACGCCTTGCAGGTATAAATCGCCAGAAAATTGAGCCGCTTGCCAGCCTTGTTCTAAGTAGGAAATCGCCTTTTGAGGCTGTTCAATGACAACGTGGGCAATTCCCAAACTACTGAAACACAGTGCACGACTTTGACCAGACGCGTAGCCACCCCCTAAAGAATCGCCCAATCGCTCCAATAGCTGTAACCCTTGTTCCAGATAGTGAATGGCTCTCTCATACACTTCGGCTTCTACCTGAGCCTGTTCCTTGGCTTGAAATACTTCACTGTAGCCTAAATTGGCTAGGGCATTGGCTTCTCCTAATCGATCGCCCGTTTGACGAGAGAGAATTAATGCTCGTTGGCTGTAATTAATCGCGTCATTATAAATCTTTTGCGCCACATACAAGCGACTGAGGTGATTGAGATTGGCAATCTCGCAGATGCGATCGCTCGCCTCACGAGCAATCTCTAACGCTTGCTGGTGAAACGCATTGGCTCGGTCATATTGACCCTGCACACCTAGCGAATAACCAATTAATGTCAAAATTCTTGCTTTTTCTTGAGTTCCCTCGACTCGCCGCAGGGGTTCATCCAAATAGTTCAGCGCATCCCGCAGATAGTTTCCACTTAATGAGGCAAAAACACCACCGTAGAGGGGAAAATAGTCTCGCTGAGCAAAGGTGCGGAGAATTTGTAAGCTCACTTGAAAACAGCCATTGACCAGCACATCACGCTGAGTACTGCTTAACCCTTGGTTCAAGGCATTGGCTAACTGCGACCAAATGACCGCAAAGACGATGAAGGTAGAAATCGATAGCTTTGCCCCTACCTTAGAGTCATAAACCATTTTGTCAAACCAAGTCACCAGTCCTCGCTGCAAGTACTGAAGAATGATGGCTAATTCAACCCAAGCACTCAGTTCCAGCCTGGGATGATTCTGGGCCCATGCGTTGAGCGATTGATTCCGTGCGAGAGTTTGAAAGAGGGATTGGGGTAAGGCGCTATTGACCTGTTTTGCCCATAAGGCCCAAGGGCCACGCTGTTCGGAAAGGCCTTCAAATCCCAATGAGCCTCGGCTTTGGTCGTAAATCCAACTGACTAAATGCTCTTCCAATCTCTGCCAGGATGCCAACCCAGCCGTGATTCCTTGGGAGAGTTGCTGGAGTTGGTCGGCGCTATCCGGGTCGGAACTTTGCTGCGCTTGTTGCTGTAGCGCTTTAGCTAATTGTACGAGTTGTTGTAAGTTCAGCACCTGCTCTCGATTGGGGTCAGTTACCCGCAATAGGGCAGTGAGGCGTTCGCTGGGTGGGGCAGTTGTAATGGTTTGAACGGCGGTTCCGATCGCTTGTGAAAGACGATTTTGTGCCTGGGCGCGTTCCCACTCACTACTGATAGTGTTCAGCGCCCTCAGGCTGCGAATCGCTTTAGCTTGCTTCATTTCACTAACCGGGTCGTCCACCTGCTGTTGGGTGCTACTCATCTGCTCTGCCAAGCAGCGCTCGAAGATTTCCCCTGTGCCCACACTGATCCCTTGTAACAACATTTGGTAGACCTGCTCTTTCGAGCGGATTTTCCCTTTGAGGGTTGCTTGCACAATTTCGTCGATGAGCTGCAAGTAGCGATCGCGCAATGGCATGGAGTCCGGCATCAAGTCTCACCTCACAAAGAGCTGGCTTTATTTAAGCTTACTTGCTCTGTACTCTGGTATTGTGAACCTCTGATCTCTGCTTGTGACTTTCTCTGCTTTCCAGCTTCTGTGTAGGCAAACAGACAACGAACAAACTGCCTTTACCCAACTCGGATTTGACCTCAATCGTTCCCTGGTGAGTTTCGACAATTCTCTTCGATAAATGCAATCCTAAACCACTACCAGAACGCTTGTGGCTTCCTTGGCGAAACCGCTCAAATAGCATTTTTTGGTCATCTGGAGCGATTCCTGGGCCTGTATCTTGCACTTTAACAACCAACCAGGAAGCGTCGGGATTGCTAGGGTTGGGGGTGTTACTCAAACAAATTTCAATTGAGCCAGTATCGGTGAATTTGATCGCATTTCCCAGCAAATTGGTGAACACTCGATGGAGTTCTAAGCGATCGCCTACCACTTTACTATTGACCTTCTCCTCAAAATTGCACTTCAATGCTAGATGTTTCTCTTCAGCTAGAGGAGTAAGTTCTTGGATAACTTCCGTTATCACCTCTTGGACATTAACCGATAAGAAGGTGAGCGTCTTGCGACCGGCTTCATACCGATAAACTTCTAGTAGGGTATTCACCATAGCTAGTAGATTTCGGTTACTGCGAGCCATCGTGATGATTGCTTCCTCCATCGCTGATGAGAGTTCTCCCAGTGCTCCTTGCTGGAATAGCATCAGCATCCTATCGGCTGCCACAATGGGGGTTCGCAGGTCATGAGCCATCCATGAGACAAATTCTTCGCGTTGACGGGCAATTTTCTCACGTTCATCGATCGCGTGCTTCAGGCGCAAAAGCGATCGTACTCGTGCCAGCAACTCATCCACCTCTACCGGTTTGCGAATAAAGTCATCCGCCCCAGTATCCAATCCCTTAACCACACTCGGTTGATCGAAGGCCGTAATCAGCAAAATCGGCATAAACGGCAAATCTTTATTTTGACGGATGCGCTTAGTGACTTCAAAGCCATCCATCTCCGGCATCATCACATCCAAAAGCACCAAGTCGGGTGGAGACTGGGTAATCACCCCTAAAGCCGTTCGACCATCCTCTGCCAAAGTAATTTCATATCCTTCTTCTTCTAAAATCGTTTGTACCAGGAATAAATTATCTGGAGAATCATCTACAACCAGAATGTGGTCAGGTTTAGACGAGGGAGTCACAACCGGAGAATTCATGAGCTGGCCGATAAACAATAAATTTAACTAAACTGATTTTTTCGTTTTGTTTTGTATTTCTTAATATTTTTTCGGATTTGGACTTAACTTGCCTCATCCTCGCGAAAGATTCTTTCCATAAATTACTACCCTAAGTAGTTGTTTGATTTTTGTTCTTGCTTATATCTTCTCCTGTTACTGCTACATTTGTAACCATCTGTTTCATAAGGATTTATTTTTTTATAACCTGTACGCCTCTTAGCTGACTCAAAAAATCTCAACAGTTCTTTTCTTTACCGATACAGAGTCGAGCCATGAGGATAGCAGCATGGCAGTCCGACCCAACCAGTATATCTACTTATTCATCTATTTCTTCAGGAGCTGATCCGAAGTTGCGTCCAAACCTAGTAGCCGAGACAGACGCTCCAGATACTCCAGAGAATGAATATGTTACTACGATGAGTGCAACTTGGTATGAGTTTATAGGTATGGGGTTTAACACTGCGCTCGACAGCTCTGAACGAGAGGGCTACATCCAGGGTTCGGCGGTAACCATCAGCAATAGCTGCACCGCACGTAGGTCACAGCCATCGAGAGCAATGACAATAAACCACCTAAAAGCAATGCTTAGCAACGAGTTGACCAAGGCTAGGGGTCAATTTCAACAATCACTACAGTGATATTATCTCTACCCCCCTTTTCTTTGGCCGCCTCAACTAGTTTGATAGCAGCTTGCTCATTGCTCAAATCGGGTTGTAGATAAGAGCTAATCAGATCATCGGAGAGTTCTTCTGTGAGACCATCACTACACAGCAGCAGACGATCCCCAGGTTGTATATCCAGCGGTTGAACATCGACTGACTGCAAATCCTTGCGGCCTAAACATTGCGACAAAACATGACGCCAGGGATGCATTCGCGCCTGTTCTGGTGTAATATCACCCGCTTTCATTGCCCGTGCCACCCAGGTGTGGTCTTCGCTAATCTGTTCTAGGGTTGAGTTTCTCACCCGATAAAGGCGAGAGTCTCCGACGTGAGCCAACCAATGTTGGTCACCACGAAACATCACCGCAACGGCAGTGGTGCCCATATCTGAGCGCTCTGGATGAGTTTCTTGATCTTGTAAAATTACCTG
>JBFLZA010000230.1:0-12237 GCA_040756535.1 Cyanobacteriota bacterium | reverse complement strand
GAGTAATCAGTTGAATGTTGCCTTGGGTATATGAGCCAGGAAATGATTGCAAGGGCAAAATTGAATTGCTCAATCCAGTGGTAATCGCTCCAGCAGTACCGTTTGTTGATGCATTGCCGACATCAAAAGGAATGCCTCTCGCACCACCATCGTGACGGATGACGATATCCCCACTTCCAGTTCCTCCGGCTGTGGAAAGGCTGGCATTTATGCCATTTTGGTCTGTGAAATTACTTAAAGCTCGGAAAAACTGATTGGTGGTAATGTCAACTGTACCCCCCTTGCCAGCAGTACCGCCTTGTGCGTTAACAAAGTCAACTTGGATATCCCCAATCGGATCGAGAAGGACATTGCCGCCATCTCCGGTAGTCGCACTGGAGTTGATTTGTCCAGCCGTAATTTGATTCTTGGCAATAACGGTTATGTTTCCGCCGCGAGTGTTGCCTGAAGCATCTAGGTTGCCGCTACTCACGACTCCTGTCTGACTGTTGAGAGTGATATCACCGCCAGCATTGGTATCCGAATGAGAGGTGATGTTATTGGTGGTAATATCGCCTAATGCAGAAAGTGCGATCGCACCTCCTGGGTTGGAAGTAGAACTAGAGTCTAAAATGCCATTACTCGTATCAATTGCGCCATTGTTACTGATAATGGTAATTCCCGGATTAGCGGTAATGTTGCCTGTGGTGATGTTTTGATTCGCTCTCAGGGTAATCGAAGCATTGTCCAATCCGGTAATTGCACCTGTTGCGCTGATGCTACCTGCCCCTTCAGGTGCTTGAATGGTTACTGGGTCATTGAACGTGACTGGGTTGTCAATAGTGATGGTACCACTGCTGTTAGCTCCTCCAATCGTGATGGAGCTAAAACCATTTTGCAAAGCAGCGATGTCTGTGGTGGTAATGTCTAAGGTTCCTGTCCCGCTATCTTCATCACCTGCGATCGCGATATTCTGAGTAGGTGTAAAGGGTTGCAGGACAAGGTTACTAGTACCTGTGACTGAATTAGCGCCACCTGCAAAGTCAATCTCATCTGCGGTGAGTGTCAGTGCATTATTACCTGTTGTCAAGCTGGAGTTAAATCCAATCGTGCCAGTTCCAGCATTGAATGTGGCATTACCTGTGAGAGTAACGGGTTGCTCGAAGGCGAGATTGTTATTGGAGATCGTAAGATCACTTTTTACAAAAACTTGGGAGCCATTACCACCCGTAACGTTCAAGCTACCCAAGGGTGTAACTTCACCCACAGCAGCATCAAAGGTGACTGTACCCGTTCCTACAGTCAAATTCAGAGCTTGATCACCGGGAGTTGTACCGTTAATGGTACTGGAGAACCTGATGTTCCCTGCACCCAAGCCATCAGATATACCAGTAGTAATGTTTGTACTACTATTTGCTAGCGTTACTGGACCAATGAGCGTGATGTCACCACCAGGTAATGGAAAGCCGTAGTTAGAGCTTCCAGTAGCGATAAGATTACCGAGAGTGATGCCACCAGATGCGGTAAAGCTGATTCCTCCACCACCAGAAAAGTAAGTGCTGGTATCAATTATGCTGGTGCTAGTATTGATTTGATTGCTAATTAGGGTGAGGTTGTTCCCATTGGTTCTGATATCGCCTGGAGTTGTTGTAATTGAACCTGCCCCAGTTGATGTCTGAATGATAGTTGGGACATTAAAAGTAACTGGGTTAAGTGTGATAGCACCAGTGCCATCACTTCGTCCAATGGTGATGGAGCTAAAGCCATCTGATAAGGCATCAATCTCTGCTTGAGTAAGGTCTAAAGCCGCTGTATCGACTCCATCAGAGCTATTAATAGCGATCGCTTGGCTTGGTGTAAAGGGCTGAAGCACCAGATTGCCGTTGCTGGAGATTAGACTAAAGTCAATCTCGTTGCTAGTGAAGCTAATGTCGCCGCCCCCAGGAACACCAATTGCCTGAGCACTTGTAATAGTGATTCCACCTGCTGTGCTAATGACCGATATATCTCCTGCTTGTCCGGAGGTTGATTCAGTTATCAGGCGATTACCAACAATGATGTCACTACCTGCTATCAGGGCGATATCTCCGGCTTGCCCGGATGATGACTCAGTTTGCACACTGGTGGCATTAATTTGACTCCCCGCCCTCAGAGTAATATTCCCTCCGTTACCTAAGTCTGCGGAAGAGACTATAAGACCAGTGTTACCAGCATCAGTATCAATGATCGAGCCAGTTGAGCTGGTAAGGGAAATATCTCCTGCATTACCAATATTGTTTGAAATAGATTGAATCTGTCCTGCTAAAACAATATCACCATTGGCATTCAGGGTAATTCTTCCTGCATTTCCAACACCAAATGCGTTCGCATCGGTTGAATTAGCATTTTCACCAAGATTAATGGTTCCTGCCGTGCTAGTAAGCGTAATATTGCCTGCATTACCCGCATCCTGCGAACTAGCAGTAATTCCACTAACGGTAATGTTGCTCGATGCATTAATTTCAACTGTTCCCCCATTGCCATTAGCAAAGGCAAAGATATTGTCAGTATTAACTGTGCCTAATCTGCTGGTGATTGAAACACTACCAGCATCTGCCACAGTATCAACGAAAGCATTAGAAGTAACAATCTCTCCCGTGGTAATGTTGCCCGTAGCAGATAAAGTTACATTGCCACTTGGAAGAGTATCGATGCCTTGAAAAGCGGCACTAGTTCTGATATTTCCGGTGGTTATGTTCGCTCCCGAAATGGTTACAGCTCCCCCTTGGGTGATGATGGTATCCCCTGCGTTCATAGAAAAATCGCCAACACCACTACCGTCAGCATCCGCTGTAAAAGTAATCGATCCAGTCGTCGCCTGAAGATTCAATTCGTCGCCATAGAGGTCGTTAATCGTGATGTTATTGAGGGCTTGCAGAATAATGTTGGCATCGGCTGCAATATTCTCAAGCCTGCCTCTGGAAATAACCAGCGAAGCTCCGGGAAAATCGTTGACTAGGATTTGAGTTCCATTCCCAAAGGCAGTATCGTCTGCCCCATAGCTATCATCCAAATCTACGATTGTGATATTTTCTGGGTCTAGCAGCAAAGTCCCAACGCTACCTACGGGCGCACTCAGGTCAACAGAACCCTTAAATACAAGACTTTCCTTGCCGGAAACCTCAACAAATCCACCATTGCCAAAATTATTGCCACCACGAGCGCTGATATTACCGTAGAACTCTGTTGTTTTATCAGCCCAGACAATGACACGACCCCCATCATTATTGAGAAAGCTGTTGGCGTTGATAACAGAGTCGTTACTCACATAAGTGCGAGACGCATTCGGTACAGTGCCTTTGCCTTGATAATCACCACCAATCAAGACAGTACCGCCGCCATTTGTTCCAGATACATCGATATTGGCACTGACGAGTCCTACTTTATCGCCCAATATATTCACCTCACCGCCCATCTGGTTGGGTGCAGTGCCAGAGGCGTTAAGGGTGCCAGAAACAATGGAAGTACCAGGCTCAGTTGGCACCTGTACGCCAGAACCCGTCAGCGCTACCTGTCCATTTGCATTAACGCTTATTCCTGTGGCATTATTTCCACCCCCACCGGTCAAAAGTTGGGGTAAGGATAATACGGGCAATGTCCACTGAGTTGGGGAATTATTACTGGATGCGGGAGGTAGAACTTCTAAACTTAAAACCATTCCCGGTTGGCTGAGGCGAACGAGGCTTTCTCCGGGTACTGCCGCCACGATAATCTTACCGGCTGGAGCATTAAGCTCACCCGTACTGACAACCGTGCCACCTACGATCGCAAGATTCTTTCCTTCTCCCACCGCTAAGTTACCAGAGTTAACAATACTTCCCGGTTGAGGTGTGGTGAAAGCAAAGGCATTAGGTGTACCGTTTAGCTGAGCGTAGTCATTGGTACCCGCCGCATTAAACCAGTTATTGCCAATTCCAATACTTGTGGCAGTTGTAGCGACAAAGTCAGCAGGGACATTTAAGCTGGCATTTGAGCCAAAAATAATTCCTGCTGGATTCATCAGATATAGATTGGCTTGGCTACCACTGACTTGGATGAGTCCATTAATATTAGAGGCATTCCCACTAACCACCCGACCTAAAATATTCTGAATAGTCGTATTTGACTGAAAATTGGCAGTTTGTCCCGCATTCAGGTCAAATTGGGAAAAACTATGGAACAGGTTAGCTCCATTAGAAGAGGTTTGTCCTCCGGTAATGTCCAATTGATTACCCGTCGTGTTAACTAGGGTATTCGTGCCATCAGCAGCAGGAACGATTTGTGCTAAAGCAGGAGTGACACTGATTGCTCCTAGCAGGGGAAGCGCAGCGAGGAAAGGACTAAGGTTTTTGGCTAGTGATTGGGTGAAGCGTTTAGCGATAGAACTTACACAATCTTGTGCAACTTTCGAGCTTGCACCATTCTCAGTAAGCCCGAAAAACCGCCCGGAGTTCAAACTCCGGGCTAATAGATCAAGTCCATTAAAATGGACTAAAACTCTTACCCAGTCGTCTAAAGACGACTTGAGCTGTGAGCCAGGGATTTGAATCCCTAGCGGGTTAACGCGAGTGATGGAAGATGTGAGTTGAAATCGGCTTTCGCTATGAGCCAGAGGATTGATTCCCTGGGGAGTTTGCAGAGGATGAATCAGCTCTGCCTTAAAAAGAGGAGCTATGGGTAAGTTCTGACTGGGTTCGGTGGAGAACTCAGCACAACTGAGCAACGTTACCGGAAAATAGCCAGCAAGTTGGCGGCGGTTGAGTGCCTGTTTGACAGCTTTGAGACACAGGCGATTTTGCTCGGCTTTTTGCTGCTGAGTAATACTCTCTCGGTGAACGCGATAGTAGTAAAGTGGCTTGCTCACTCGTTCTACCTGCGTTATTTCCGAGAGTCGCAGGCACAGTTCGTAATCCTCGCTGACGTAAAATGATTGATTGATACCCCCCACTTGCTCGAATACCGTGCGGCGAATGACGCGAAAGTGGAAAGTCATGAATTTTCGCAACAATCCAGAGGGGGAATAGGGAAAGCGGCAGCGACTGCCGTAGCCTGTGACTTCACCGCTTTCGTTCATCACCAAATAGTCGGTATAAACTAAACCCGTGGCTGGATGAGCATCAAGTACGGCGGCTGTCTCTTCCAGTGCTGTCGGTGCTAGGATATCGTCACTATCTACTAAGCCAATGTAAGAGCCATTGGTTTGTGCGATCGCATCTTTTAGAGCACGTCCTCGCCCTTGATGTTGTGCCGCCACCACTCGTACCCGCGCATCTTGCCTCGCGTAGTTCTGAGCAATTTGTACAGAACGATCTGTAGAACCATCATCCCAAACCAGCAACTCGAAGTCCCCACGAGTCTGTGCCAGAACACTTTCAATAGCAGCGCCTAGATAACGCTCTCGGTTGTAAACAGTGATAACGAGAGAACTCAGTACTGGCATGAGGGCGGCTCCGATGAAACTTAAGGGGGACTGAGCTGGTAAAAATTAGGAGAGCACACTGAGTAAAAAGCTGTAACGGTTGTTACATGAGTAATTTTGATAGATTACACCCATGCAATAACTCGGATAACTAGACTTTTGGCGAATTGAGCTCATTGCCTATAGGGGTAAGGTTGAGTTGGGTGAATTGACTTTGTCTCGATTTTTACCCAACTTTCTGAGGAAACTGCTGTGGAAGACGTGGGAGCGATTTGTAGGATGTGGCTTTATTCGTGATTGAATGCGATCGCCTTCCTTACCGAAACGGCTACCCATTTAAGCCGGAACAGTGGAAACTGAGAATTCTCCGAGTCTCCAAGTCAGGAGATATTCTGGATTCTGACTCCTGTCTTATTCCCAGTGTCCCACTTTAAGTTGGTAGCCCCCAAACCTCAATCCAATTTCTAATAGCGCCTTTCCTCAAATTGAAACGTGTATAGTAGACCAAATCAAAAGAGAATAGATTTAAGTAGATAAGGAAATTTACTGTGTCTCAAATCGTTTCTATCCACTCATTCCGAGGTGGAACCGGCAAATCCAACTCAACGGCAAATCTCGCGGCTCTTGTTGCCAGTTCGGGAAAGCGGGTTGGCATTGTTGATACCGATATCCAATCCCCTGGTATTCACGTCCTTTTCGGTTTCGATGAACAGAAGATAAATAAGACGCTCAACGACTACTTGTGGGGGAATTGTGTCATTGAAGATACTGCCTACGACGTTACCTCGATTTTAAAAGACAAAGCTAGTAAAAATAGTAAAATTTACTTAATTCCTTCCAGTATTAAAGCTCGCGATATTACCCGAATCTTACGGGAAGGCTTTGAGTTTGATCTGCTGAATGATGGTCTCCAAGATATAATTGACGCTCTTGATTTAGATTATCTTTTTATTGACACTCACCCCGGTCTTAACGAAGAAACATTACTTTCCCTCACTATCTCGGATGTCCTGGTTCTCATCTTACGTCCGGATAATCAAGACTTCCAAGGAACGGCCGTTACGGTTGAAGTGGCTAGGAAATTGCAAGTCCCTAAGATGTTGCTTGTGATTAATAAAGCTTTACCAGCACTCGATTTTGATGACCTACGACGACAGGTTGAAAAGATTTACAATGCTCCGGTAGCGGGGATTTTGCCCCTTTCCGAAGAAATGGTGCAACTGGCCAGCAGCGATCTCTTCTGCCTGCGCTACCCCAACCATCCCATCAGTCAGGAGATGCAAAAAGTTGCTAAGCAAATCATGCAATCTGGCTGAATCACATTAAGATAAGCACATCTCTGTTAGAGCAACTCCAGGTAACAGGTAGCGAAGAGTATCTCTTCTGAACTGAGTACAACTCTTCATCAAAAGGTTAGAAATACCACGGCATCAAAAACCCCTATGGGAAAAAATCATCTCCTATGTGGGTTCCCTACTTATTTTATGGGTGATGTGTACTCAAGAGGGAAAAGGTTAAAAATCAAAAACTAAAGGAATTTTTTCTTCCTTTTACCTTTTACCTTTCCCCTGACTTCTCGAAAAAGTCTATTGTCATTCTGCTAAAGTGCAAGGAAGGAATTATTATGAGCAGGAAATCATCCAATCCTTTAGGAACAGGCGGTGAGGAACATGAAAGTCATTCTAGACTCAGTATGAGTGATGTCCTAACGCTGCCTGAATTTGAACAAAAACTTGTTACTTGGATGGTACGTCAAAAACAAGTGCGTCTGACTGAAATCGTCGCCTATATGGAGGAAGAGGAGGACGTTATCGTCACGACGTTGAACTCTTTGAAAGAGCAAGGTTTTGTGCAAGAACTTGATGGAGATGGAGAGCGACACTATCGTCCTTGCCTCGCTGCTAAACCAAAAAGTCGAGCGTCTAAAAACCTCTGGCAAGCCTTAGATTAGGTGTTACCCGCTGTGGGTGCATCACCTCGTTGAACATTGCTCAAGACATCGGAAATATCGATTCAGTAAGATTGACGGTAGAGCGATAGTTATATCAAGTCCGCTTAAGTAATCATCATAAAAACTCTCCGCGTCCGGAGCGTCCCCGTGTCTCCTTGTCTGGAGTGTCTGTCTTAAGGATAAGTATGCAAACGGACGCGATATTAGCCGTTGCTCTGGAGGAATTTGGTTGTGCCGAAAAAAATTTTGCAATCGCTATTCCATTCCTTCATTCTGCCTCAACAGGTAGTCTGCGTTAGCCAAGCCACTTCACAAAAGCCTCGCTACAAACCGAATTGTACTGGGGCGAGGAGACTCGCGCCCCTATTCCTTGCTCTTTTAACTGCCTTCATCACACCTTTGGGAGTGTTTGCCCCCTTCTCGGTGCCGTCAGTTGTGGCTCAAACTCCAGATGTCCAGAAATATCAAGCTGATTTACTACTCAATTTAGGCATCCGACAGCACAAGACAGGTCAATTTGCAGCTTCCTTAGAATCATTGCAGAAAGCACTGGCGTTTTATCAAAAATTGGGCGATGTTCGAGGCTTAGTAAATACCCTTAGCAGTCTGGGCGATACTTACTTTTCCCTGGGGCAATATGGCAGGGCGGCTGTATTGTATCAACAGAATTTGGTTGTCAGACAGCAAATCGGCGATCGCAAAGGTGAGGTTGAAGCACTCCAGAGTTTGAGTAATACTTATTTGTACCTGGGGCAAGAACAGGAAGCGAAGAAATTTGAGCAGCAAGCGGAAGATTTAAGGCGAGAGATTGGCAATCCCCAACGGCAAGCGGCTTTTTTGAACAATTTAGCTTTAGATTCCCAATCCCAAGGGGAATATCGGCAAGCTATTGAGTTTCATCTCCAGCAACTGAAGATTGCGCGGGAAGTTGGCGATCGCACTTTAGAAGTAGAATCTCTACAAAAGCTAGCACAGGCTTACGAATCTTCGGGACAATACCAGAAAGCCATTGGACTGTATCAGTATCAGTTGGAAATGGCGAGGGATACTAACAATCCTACTTTGGAGGTGAACTCCCTCAACCAGCTAGCAAAAGCGTATGAGGCGCTGGGAGAATATCAAAAAGCCATTGAGTTGTATCAGCAACAACTGGAGATTGCGAGAAAAGAGAAGAACCCACAACAGGAAGCGATCGCTCTCAATCAGTTAGCAATTGTATACGAGTCTCAAGGGCAACATCAAAAAGCGATCGAGTTGTATCAGCAACAAATAGAAGCAGCCAAAAAATCTAGTAATTTCTTGGCTGAAGGCACAGCCTTGAACAATCTAGCACTGGCTTTTCTTAAATCCAACAACGGCAAAGAAGCCCAGCCAATTCTAGTTGATGCCCTTAAAGCTTGGGAGGCTATACGCGCTCAACTGGGTAGCAAGGATAATTATTCTACCGAGCAAGCGAAAACGTATCGCTTACTGCAACAATCTCTCATTGCTCAGAATCAGCCCGAAGCGGCATTAGAAATAGCTGAACAGGGACGAGTTAAAGAACTTGTTGAATTATTGGGATTGCGGTTACCCTCTGAACCTGTTGGGACGGGGTTAAAAGCTGCACCGCCTCAACTCACTCTGCCTACCCTCTTAGACATTAAAAAAATTGCCAAAGAACACAACGCTACTCTAGTTAAGTATTCGATTATTTCCGATAGTGAACTGTACGTTTGGGTTATTCAGCCCAGTGGTGAGATTGCATTTGGCTCGGTTGATATTAAATCTCAAAAATTCGTTTACCCAATTTCTTCATTAGAAGAAGTGGTTAGTCATAGCCTTGAATCTATTGGGGTGCGAGGGAAAAGCAGCACGAACTCAGCAGAATCTAAGGATGCGGCAACTGAAAATAAATCCTTACTGCAACTTTATCAGGTACTCATCAAACCCATTGAAGAGCTTCTGCCAAAAGATGTAAAAGCTCGTGTTATTTTCATTCCCGACAATGAACTATTTTTCGTTCCCTTCCCTGCCTTAGTTGATATTACGGGTAAATATTTAATTGAAAAGCACACCCTTCTTACTGCTCCATCGATTCAAGTTCTGGCATTAACTCAACAGCAACGGAAAAACGTTACAGGGGATAAGGTGCTAGTGATTGGCAACCCTACTATGCCAAATATGGGAGGAGCGATCGCACAACCCCCGCCACTTCTGAGGGGGGAGCAAGAAGCGCTGGAAATTGCTCAGTTGCTAAAGACACAAGCGCTCATTGGTAACCAAGCAACAAAAAGTGCTTTCTTGGAACAACTACCCAAAGCAAGGACGATTCATTTAGCAACCTACGGTTTACTTGATGAGATGAAGCGGCAAGGTGTACCGGGAGGTATTGCGCTTGCTCCATCGGGTAATGATAACGGTATCCTTACAGCCGCTGAAATCCTTAACTTGTACGAACAAACTAAAGACAAAAAATCACCTTTACGGGCTGAACTAGTTGTTCTCAGTGCTGGTAACCTGGGGCGTGGTCAACTCACTAGCGATGGCTTAATGGGTCTATCTATGTCGCTGTTTTCCGCTGGCGTTCCTAGTGTAATTGTGTCTCTTGCTTCAGCATCAGATACCTCGACAACTGACTTGATGTTAGAGTTTTATCGGCAACTGAAGCAGACAGGCGACAAAGCCCAAGCCTTGCGCCAAGCCATGCTCACCACACTGAAAAAGTCCCCCAACTCCAGGGAATGGGCTGCATTTACTTTAATCGGTGAAGCACGGTAATCAGAAATTTTCTGGAATAGTAGGCGGCGATCGCAATTAGCCATGCTCAGAGGTGAGGTGCGAGTGGAGGGAGGAATGCTGGTTACCAGCGAGGGCGTTTCCCGCTATCGCCGGAGTTAGCCCACTTGGGAGATAAAGATTTGTCTCATGCCTACTACTAGAGCGCATTCACCCTGATTGGCAACCCTTGGTAGCCAACTGATTACCACACTGTCAATGCCATCACCTCTATAAGAGAGGATAAAATTTACAAAATTTCTTATCAAGAAATTTATAAAATAATTAAAATATTTATATAGCTTTTCCACCTCTTGGTTCGCTTTTCTAAAATACAAGAGTAGCCGTAAAGAAATGTAGGTGAAAAACAGGGTCACAAGTCAAAAGTCAGATTTCCAGAAAAACTCTCACATCAAAAGCCAGAGCGGTTAAACGCTTTTTTCTCCTCCTGACTTCTGGCTTCTAGCTCAATTAATCTATATTTAATTTCACCCCGATCCTTATTCCTCCTGGTCTTAATAAACACCAGTGAGATATCACGGCAATTTAATAAGAGAGTAGAAGAGGCACCAAGCCTTAAAAATTGTTCTAATTTATAAAATTTTGTTTCTACTCTCTACTTTGTTGCGAGTTTTAAAATGGAACCTTTGTTATGAATACTACTGTTCAACGTCGGCCTGAGCTTAATATCTCAAGAGCTTGGGACAATTTATGCGATTGGATCACTAGCACCGACAATCGGCTTTATGTCGGTTGGTTTGGTGTTCTGATGATTCCTACACTCATCGCTGCTACAGTCTGTTTTGTGATTGCCTTTATTGCAGCGCCGCCTGTTGATATGGAAGGGATTCGCGAACCGATTATTGGTTCAATCTTAGGCGGAAACAACATAATTACAGCAGGTGTTGTCCCGACTTCTGCGGCAATTGGTCTGCACTTTTACCCGATATGGGATGCTGCCTCCGTCGATGAGTGGTTATATAATGGCGGCCCCTACCAGTTGATTATTTTTCACTTCCTGATTGGGATTTGGTGCTATTTAGGACGCCAGTGGGAACTCAGCTACCGCTTGGGAATGCGTCCTTGGATTGCTGTTGCTTTCTCTGCACCTGTTGCTGCTGCTACGGCTGTCTTTCTCATCTATCCCATTGGTCAAGGCAGCTTTTCGGAAGGAATGCCTCTAGGAATTTCTGGCACCTTCCACTTTATGTTCGCCTTCCAAGCTGACCACAACATTCTCATGCATCCCTTGCATCAACTCGGTGTTGCGGGTGTGTTTGGCGGAGCCTTCTTAAGTGCTGTTCAAGGTTCCTTGGTGAGTTCGTCCCTCATTCGCGAGACTAGCGATAACGAATCCATTAATGCTGGGTACAAGTTTGGTCAACAGGAAGAAACCTATAGCCTGCTAGCAGGACATTACGGATACCTGGGGCGTCTTCTGATTCCAAGTTTAGGTATGCGTAACAATCGTGCTATACACTTCCTCCTAGCAGCGCTGCCAACAGTCGGCGTCTGGTGTGCGGCTATGGCTGTATGTGTGATGGCCTTTAACCTCAATGGCTTCAACTTCCATCACTCTGTCCTCGATAGTCAAGGTAAGGTGATTTACACCTGGGATGATATCCTGAATCGTGCGACTTTGGGGTTCCAGGAAATGCACTCCCCCAATGCTCACCACTTCCCCTTAATCTTGGCTGGGAATGAGGGAATGCCAGTAAGTCTTGAAGTTCCTTCTGACTTGACTACCAAAACATCATAGAAGCTGAGAGCTACCTTGCTTTTAGCAGGTGGATGAAAGCGACAGGGAGGATTTATTCTCCGGTATCCTACATGGCTGAGTAGGATATAGTAGAATCTGTACATGGCAAATCTAACACTGACACTAAAGTTACCTTTTTATCGACTCAACCAAGTCAAAGCCTTAGAGTTTGAGCGCTTAACAACAATCAATACATCTGTGGCTAACGATTTGTTGAATGTCGATAAAAAGAAACGAAAAAAATTAACCAGTGCCGACTTTAAACACGTCGAAATTGGCTCAATGTGGATCAATCAAACCATCCGCAATTGCAACGCCAAAACTCAGGTCAAGCACTTCAAAGCCATGTGGCTT